>JBAWEN010000291.1:0-5330 GCA_049591215.1 Methylocystis sp.
CCACCAGCCGGCTGGCGGGGCGCGAAGACTCGGTCTCCTGTCCCACGTGAAAGCCGTCCGAATCTCCGTTCACAACGGCGACTTCGCAAGCGTATAGCCGACGACGCGCGCGTGATCCGCCGCAAAGGCGACGCGCTGGAGATGCTCAACGTGCAGTCCGGCGCGTTCGAATTCGTCTTCCACCACGAGAATGCGCATGAGGGCCGCCGCTCCAGCAGTCGCCGCGACGGTGGAACGAATATCGACCGACCTCCGCCGCTTGCCCTCATGTATTAAGCTGACCGGCGACAAATTTGAAGGTGGCGCTCAATTTGGTTCCGACCGTGGTGAAGGAGGAAATGGCGGCGATCGACACCAAAGAGGCGATCAGACCATATTCGACCGCCGTCGCGCCCTGCTCGTCCCCCCAAAAACTCGCCAGCAGCTTCAACATGACCATATGACCTCTTCATGATTTCACACACGGAAACGACGCGCGTCTCATACAATCGAGACTACGGCTCGGGAATTGCAGCCAGGTTAATATCATCGTATAAAATGGAACTAGCCCCGACAAATCAACGTAAACACCCTGGTAACCCCCGTGCGCCTTTAGCGCGTTGGTTAAAACTATGTAATTCCATTGATGTTTGCGCCAGTACACCGGGTGAATAGGCGTTTTGCCGAACATGACAGTTTTATATCATTATTTTAACTTGCCGAACGCCGCCATTACGTCAAAGGCGCCACATCGAAGGCGCGATGCGTTGGCGGTGGCGCTTCGCCGCCGATCGCTCGCTTCTAGCCCGACTCCCGAAATCTCGCTTCGTCGCGGCGGCTGCGTCATATAGTCTGCATGCACAATGTCGCCGCGCTCGCTCGCCGCGGGGGCTTGCGGGAATCTGGGGTCGTGATCGCCGGGAAGAGAGGCGCTTAAATGGAAAACGGCGACGACAACAGCCCCTTGGCCTTGTTCAAAGCGCTGCGGGAAGCCTTTGGCGAGACGATTCGCGCGCGGCGGCGGAGCTCCGAACTTGTGAAGGAATTATCCGTCCAGGCGTTCGACAGCTTCGACGGCAATGTCGCGATCCAGATCGAGGAGATGCCCGCGCTCGCCTGCCATCAGGGGTGCGCCGCCTGTTGCGATCTGCGCGTCGCCGCGACGGCTCCCGAGATTCTGCTGATCGCGCAATATATCGTCGCGACCAGGTCCGCTTTCGCCGGGATCGGGTTGGATTTGGCGGATCGCGTCGCGCGCGACGCCGCGGTCACCAGTGGCCTCGACGACGATCAGCGCCTCGCGTTGCGCCGCCCTTGCCCCTTCATTGAGGACAGCCTTTGCCTCATTTATCGCGTGCGTCCGCTCGCGTGCCGCGGCCACGCCTCCTTCGATAAAGCCGCCTGCGCCGAGGCCATGGTCGGCCTGGAAAACGAGGCGCTAGTCTCCATGCCGCACTTCCTGGTTCGCTGCGTCGTGCAAAACGCGCTGTTGGCGTCGCTGCGCGACGCGGGCCTCGCCTGGGGGCTTTATGAACTCAATAGCGCGTTGGCCCTCGCTCTCGGGAACCCTGGCGCCGAGGCGGCGTGGCGCGCCGACAGCGATCCTCTCGCGGGCGCTTCGATCGCCGACGCCGACGCACGCGAGATGGCCGCGACATTCGACGCCGTCAAATCCAAGTGAAATGAGCGGATTCGCGCCCCGCGCCCGCGGCGGCGCTACCGCAAAGCGAGCGATGCGCGTGATTTTTCAACTTGCCCCGCGAGCTGGCGCGGCGTAATAATTACCGATATATAAATCCGCTATATGATTTGTCGCATGCCTTGACGCGATCAGCGGCGGTCGGGTCGCACGGCCCCTTGCTTGCATAGGCTGGGGGTTCTTGCGTTGGTGGACCATCCGATCCCGCTGATCGCGGGTGTGGGGCGCGGTGGGCCGATGCGTTCCCTCGGACGTCCGCGCATGAGCGGGAAAGGCCGCGCCCGAGGGGAGGCCATGCAAACGAGGGCTCGGCGATGCGCATCGGCGTCTTTTGCACCTACGAAAACCACGAGCGCGACTTCGCCCGCTGTTTCGACATGCAGACGCGCTACGTCCAACACGCGGAAGCGCTTGGCGTGGACGAAGCCTGGGTCGCCGAACATCATTTCGACCCGGACGCCGTGAGCCCCTCGATTTTGACGCTGCTCGCCTATCTCTCGGGCGTCACGAGCCGCATAAGATTGGGCTCGGCGGCGGTGCTGATCGCCTTTCGCAATCCCATTCAAGTCGCGGAAGATGTCGCGACGATCGACATTCTCTCCAAGGGGCGGTTCGATTTCGGCGTCGCCAAGGGTGGCCCGTTCGCGCTTCAAAACAAGCATTTTCTTGCGGGAGCGGATCACTCCCGGGACGTAGCGCTGGAGGCGCTGGGGCTTGTCAATCGCCTACTCTACGAAGACCATGTGAGTTTCACCGGCGAATATTATCAGGCGAGCGACGTCACGATAACGCCAAAGCCCCTGCAAAAGCCGATCCCAACCTATCTCGCTACGACGACGCCGGGCGCGATCCGCTACGCCGCGCGCAATGATCTCGGCGTCATGGCCGCGCCGCCGTATCCGTTTTCGCGCGTGCTCGACATCATCGAAACTTATCGCGAGGCGGGCGGACCCGGAGCCGATCCTCGACTAACGCTGGCCAGATTTTTCTACGCCGCGCCGACGCGCGAGGAAGCCTTGGCGGAAGCGGTTCCGTTCATCCGCCGCTTCGCCGAGCGCATCGGCGGCATTTTTCGCGCACAGGCGGGCTCGCCGAACATTCCGTTCGACGAGACGGCGATCGTCGAGCACTCACTAATTGGAAGTTTCGACGAGATCGAGGAAAAAATCGTCGAGTTGCATCGGCGCACGGGATTGCGCTCCTTGCTGTTGAAGCCGGCGTCGCTCGACATGGAGAAAAACTTTCGCGCGCTCGACGATTTCGCGCGGCTCGTCCGCCCGCGCCTGCCGATCGCCGAAGCCACGCCAAAAGCCTTGGAGGCGGCGCCGACATCGCCGTGATTTGATTGCGCGGGCGTTACTTCACTCCGCGGTCAAAAACCCGCGTTGCCGCAACAGCGGCTCCACCGTGGGCATGCGCCCGCGAAAGGCGGTATAGGCGTCCCGCGCATCCTGGCCGCCGCCGGCGGCGTAAATGTGCGCGCGCAGCTTTTCCGCCACCTCTGGCGCGAAGGGATCGCCGGCTTCCTTGAAGGCCTCGAAGGCGTCGGCGTCGAGCACCTGCGCCCAAAGGTAGCTGTAATAGCCGGACGAATAGCCGTCCCCCGAGAAGATGTGGGAGAAATGCGGCGCGCGGTGACGCATGATGATGTCCGCGGGCATGTCGATGCGCGCGAGGCTGGCGCGCTCGAGCGCGCCCACATCTATCTCGCCCTGCTGATCGCGCTCGTGCAAATCAAGATCGACGAAGGCCGAAGCGCAGAACTCCACCGTTAGGAATCCCTGATTGAAATTGCGCGAGGCGACAATGCGCGCCAGCATGTCCTCCGGCAAGGCTTCCCCCGTCTCGGCATGGAGCGCGAAACGGCGCAGCACGCTGGGCTCCAGCAGCCAATGCTCAAAAAGTTGCGAGGGAAGCTCGACAAAGTCTCGCGCGACATTCGTGCCCGCGATGCGCGGATAGGTGACGTCGGACAACATGCCATGCAGCGCATGGCCGAACTCATGGAACAATGTGAGCGCGTCGTCGAGACTGATCAATTGCGCCGCGCCGGCCGCGCCTTTCGCGAAATTCATCACATTGACGACGATGGGGCTGATGTCGCCGGCAAGTTTTTCCTGGCCGCGAAACTCCGACATCCAGGCGCCGCCGCGCTTGGACGGCCGCGCGAAATAATCGCCCAGAAACAGCGCCACATGTTCGCCCCGCTCGTTCAAGACTTCGAACGCGCGCACTTCCGGATGATAAACATCGAGCCCGGGCCGCTCGACAAACCGCAGCCCGAAGAGACGCTCGGCCACTTGGAAGGCGGCGGCGATCATGTTGTCGAGCTGGAAGTAAGGCGCGACCTCGGCCGCATCGATATTGTAACGCTCCTCGCGCGCGCGCTCGGCGTAATAGCGCCAGTCGGCGGCGGCGAGCTGGAAACTCGCGCCCTCCTTCTCGATGGCCGCCTGCAGCGCGGCGCGCTCGCCGCGCGCCCGTTCGAGCGCCGCCGCCCAGACCTCATCGAGAAGGGCGCGCACGGCGTCGGACGTTTTCGCCATCGTGTCATCGAGCTTGTAGGCGGCGAAATTCCCGTAGCCAAGCAGCCGCGCGCGTTCATGGCGCAGTTGCAGGATTTCGGCGATGATGGCGCGATTATCCGTCTCCCCGCCGTTCTCGCCCCGCTTCGCCCAAGCGCTGAAGGCCGCCTCACGCAGATCGCGCCGCGCCGACCCCTGCAGAAACGGCTCGACCGAGGAACGCGAGAGCGAGACGCCATATTTGCCGCTAGCGCCGCGCTCAGTGGCAAGGGCGGCGGCGGAGGCGCGAAAGCTCTCCGAAAGCCCGTCAAGCGCGTCTTCATCCAGCA
Source organism: Methylocystis sp. (assembly GCA_049591215.1). GTDB lineage: Bacteria > Pseudomonadota > Alphaproteobacteria > Rhizobiales > Beijerinckiaceae > Methylocystis. The sequence goes on from JBAWEN010000291.1 coordinate 4,533, forward strand.
GCAGCAGAAAGGAGGATTCATCGGCCAGCACATTTTGCGAGAAAGCGGCGCCAAGCCGCGCGAGCCGTTCGACGATCGCCGTCATGCGCGCGCGCTGGTCGCCTTCGAGACGCGCGCCGGCGCGCGTGAAATCCTTGTGGGTGAGCTCCAGCACGCGCGATTGCTCGGGCGTCAGTCCGAGCGTCCCACGCGCCGCGTGCAACGCGTCGATCCGCGCGAACAGCGCCGCGTTCATCGAGGTCTCGCTGGCGTGCCGCGCGAGCACGCCCGAGATTTCGCGCTCGATTTCCTCTAGCTCGGGCGTTGAATCGGTTCCGCAAAGATTCCAGAACACCGCGCCGACCTGCCGCAACAGCCGTCCCGAATCTTCGAGAGCGGCGATGGTGTTGTCGAAATCCGGCGCGGCGGGGTTTTGCGCGATGCGGTCTATCTCGGCGCGATGCTCCGCCAGCGCCTCTTCGAACGCGGGGCGGTAATGAGCGGCGGCGACGGCGCCAAAGGGCGGCAGGCCATGGGGCCCGAGCCACTGGGCGAGCAGTGGATTCTGAGTGTGCGGCATGGCGGAATTCCTGCGAGAAGACGAGTTGCACGAAAGATAGGGACTTGCGCGCGCGAGCGCCAGCGGCAGGGCGCTTCGGCCCCACCCTCTCCGGCCTCTCGCCGAGCGCCTCAGCGCAAGATCTGCTGTTCCCTGTGTCCGCGCTGGCGGAGGGAGGCGATGCTGGTTCGGTCGAGGATCATGGCGATGGAGTCGCGCACGTCGAGCATGACGTCGCGGATCGCGCAGGCGTCCTCGTC
>JBAWEN010000292.1:0-2311 GCA_049591215.1 Methylocystis sp.
ACTCCTTTCAAGGAGATTTAGATTTGACGTTTATCGGTAATGAAATATTTACACGGCGGCTTTTTCGACGCCAAACGACGAATGCCGTCAACCTTACCCGTTAAGCTGTCTCGTTAAGCGGTCGACCGTCGGGCGCCCTTGGCGGACGCCGCGTCGCCATGCGCTCTTTTCGTCATGCTTCGACCGTGATAAGCGCTTGGACCTTACGCTTGCGCGTCGCGGCGGCGGCGCCCCTTTCCGTTCCCGCCCCCTTGGTCTAGAGGAAGATAATGAGCCAGTCCGGTTTCTTCACCACCCCGCTCGCCAGTTCCGACCCCGATCTCGCGAAGGCGATTGAACTCGAACTCGGGCGGCAGCGTCACGAAATCGAGCTGATCGCCTCCGAGAACATTGTTTCGCGCGCCGTGTTGGAGGCCCAGGGCTCGGTTCTCACCAACAAATATGCCGAAGGTTATCCGGGCAAGCGCTATTACGGCGGCTGCCAATATGTCGACATCGCGGAGAATCTCGCCATCGAGCGGGCGAAGCAGCTGTTTGGCTGCGGCTTCGCCAATGTGCAGCCCAATTCCGGCTCGCAGGCCAACCAGTCCGTGTTTCTCGCGCTGCTGCAGCCGGGCGACACCTTCATGGGTCTCGATCTCGCCGCCGGCGGCCATCTGACGCATGGCTCGCCCGTGAACCTCTCCGGCCGCTGGTTCAAGCCGGTGAGTTACACCGTCCGCAAGGACGACAACCGGATTGACATGGAGCAGGTCGCCGCGCTCGCCGCGGAGCATAAGCCCAAATGCATCATCGCGGGCGGCTCCGGCTATTCGCGCATTTGGGACTTCGAGGCGTTCCGCAAGATCGCCGACAGCGTGGGCGCCTACTTCATGGTCGATATGGCGCATTTCGCCGGCCTCGTCGCCGCCGGCCTGCATCCGTCGCCGTTCCCGCACGCCCATGTCGTGACCACCACGACCCACAAGACCCTGCGCGGTCCGCGCGGCGGCATGGTGCTGACCAATGACGAGGGCATCGCCAAGAAGATCAATTCGGCGGTGTTCCCCGGTCTGCAGGGCGGCCCGCTGATGCATGTCATCGCCGGCAAGGCGGTGGCCTTTGGGGAGGCGTTACGGCCCGAGTTCAAGGTCTATCAGCAACAGGTGAAGGACAACGCCCGCGTGCTGGCGGAGACGCTGGTCGCCGCCGGGTTCGCCATCGTTTCGGGCGGCACCGACAACCATCTGATGCTGGTCGATCTTCGTCCGAAGAAAATTACCGGCAAGGCGGCGGAGGCGGCGCTTGGCCGCGCCCACATCACCTGCAACAAGAACGGCATTCCGTTCGACCCCGAAAAGCCCTTCGTCACGTCGGGCATTCGTCTGGGATCGCCGGCCGCGACCTCGCGCGGCTTTGGCGCCGCTGAGTTTAGCCAGGTCGGCGCCCTCATCGTCGAGGTGCTGGACGGCCTCGCCGCGAATGGCGAAGCCGGCAACGCCGCGACCGAAGCGGCGGTGAAGGAGAAGGTGCACGCGCTGACGGCGAAGTTCCCGATCTACTGAGCGGATAGTCCCGCTTATGCGCCCCCTTTCCCTTCAAAGGAGAGGGGGCGCTCTATAGGGCGAGGCAAGATGCGCTGTCCTTATTGCGGCTCCGCCGACACGCAGGTGAAGGATTCGCGGCCCGCCGAAGACAATTCCTGCATCCGTCGGCGCCGCGTCTGCCCGGTGTGCGGCGGCAGGTTCACGACATTCGAGCGCGTGCAGCTGCGCGAACTCGTCGTCGTCAAGAAGTCCGGGCGGCGCGCGCCCTTCGACCGCGACAAGCTCATGCGTTCCCTCCAGATCGCCTTGCGCAAGCGCCCGGTCGATCCCGAGCGCGTCGAGTTGATGGTTAATGGCGTCGTGCGGCAGTTGGAGAGCAGCGGCGACGCGGAAGTCGAAAGCAGCCGCATTGGCGAATTGGTGATCGAAGGCTTGCGCTCGCTCGATCCGGTGGCTTTCGTGCGCTTCGCCTCGGTTTATCGCGACTTTCGCGAGGCCAGGGACTTCAACGCGCTGGTCGATGAGCTTGTCGGCGAGGCGAAGGATTCCGAGGAATCGCCAGCCGTGGGCCGCGCGGGCGAAGAGAAGCCGAACCCAGGGAAGGCAAGCTAAGGCGCATGAGCGAAGGAGATCACGACGCGGACTATATGCGCGCGGCGCTGGCGCTGGGGCGGCGTAATCTCGGCCGCGCCGCGCCCAATCCGGCTGTCGGCGCGCTCGTCGTGCGCGGCGGCGTCATCGTCGGACGCGGCTTTACGAGAGCAGGCGGTCGCCCTCACGCCGAA
>JBAWEN010000293.1:0-14812 GCA_049591215.1 Methylocystis sp.
GCGATGTGGCGGCCGCGCCCGGCGTCGATCTCGCCGCGCAGGGCGGAAAGCGCGGCGCTGTCGCCAAACTCGACGCCGGCGGAATTAGCGCGCAGCGGCGAATAAAGTTCGGCGGGCGCGACGATGCGCCGGTTGCGCGCCTGTTCGGGCGCGCCGATCAGCGCGTAAGGATCGGCGAGCAGCGTCGACTCCGGCGTCAAGGGATCGGCCGCCTGCGCGACGAAAGAAGAATTGGCGCCGTTCTCGATCAGGCGGCGCACGAGATAGGCGAGCAGGTCGCGGTGCGGCCCCACCGGCGCATAGACGCGCCAGGGAATGCGCGACCGTTCAAACGCCGCCGCCGCCAGCGCCTCGCCCATGCCGTGCAACCGTTGAAACTCGAAGTTTTCGCGCGCCCCGGCTTCCGTGATAACGGCCGCGACGGTCAGCGCGTTATGCGTGGCGAACTGCGGATATAGCCGGTCGCTGGCGAGCATCAGCCGCGCGCAGGCGAGGTAATTGGCGTCGGTCATCACCTTGCGCGTGAACACCGGATAGTCCGCGAGGCCGCGCTCCTGCGCGCGCTTGATCTCGCTGTCCCAATAGGCGCCCTTCACCAGCCGAACGGCGAGCCGGCGATCATGCGCCCGCGCCAGCGCCCCGACGTGATCGATCACCGCGAGCGCGCGCTTCTGATATGCCTGCGCCGCGAGCCCGAAACCGTCCCAGCCTTTCAGCGAGGGATCCGCCAGCACGCGCGCGAAAATCTCGAGCGAGAGTTCGAGCCGGTCGGCCTCCTCCGCGTCGACCGTGAGGACGAGATCCCGCGCCATGGCGAGACGGGCGAGTTCGAGCAGCCGCGGCGTGAGTTCGGCGAGCACGCGAACGCGCGAGATCGCTTCGTAACGCGGATGCAGCGCCGAGAGTTTTATGGAAATCCCCGGACGATCCTTGGCGTTCCCGGCCGCCGCGCCAATGGCTTCGATCGCGCCGGCATAGGCGTTGAAATAGCGCTCGGCGTCGTCGGCGCTGCGCGCCGCTTCGCCCAGCATGTCGAACGAATGGCGGCCGCCGTCGTTCTTGGCGCGCTCCAGCGCCGATTGAATCGTCTCGCCGTAGACGAAATGCGAGCCCATCAACCGCATCGCTTGCTTCGCCGCGGCGCGTAGCGACGGAGCGCCTAAGCGGCGCGCGAGATCGGCGACGATGGCGCGCGGCGACTCTTCCGCCGCGATCACGCGCGCCGAGAGTCCGAGCGCGAAGGCGCAGGCTTGCGCCAGCAATGAGTCGGAGACGCTGTGATGATGCGCGAAATCCCCCGCCTTGAGACGGTCGGCGAGCAGCCGGTCGAGCGTCGCGTCGTCCGGCACGCGCAGCAGCGATTCCGCCAGCGCCATGACGGCGAGCCCTTCGCGCGAGGAGAGCGCGAATTCGCGCAGGAAATCCTCGACGCCGCCGATCCCCCCGCGCCGCGCCCGCGTCAAAGCGAGCAGTTTTCGCGCCAGAGCTTGCGTCGCGGCGGCGACCTCCGCGCCAGGTTTCGTCGCAAGCAAGTCTTGCGCAAGCGCCTCGTCGGGCGGCGCATAGCGCGCGGCGAAGACTGGAACATCCTGCGGCATGACGGCTCCTTTCGCCATTGTGCCATGAACGGCCGGAGTCGCGCGAGTCTTATGGCGCGATAGCGATGCGGTGACGCGGCGACGGCCCTCATCCGACTCCGCTTCGCGGAGCTGCGTTCTCCCACGAGTGGGAGAAGGGACGCGCCTTTATAATTTATATTACTGAAGTCGAATCAGCCGGCTCCACTCCTTCTCCCACTTGTGGGAGAAGGTGGCCCTTGCGTCAGCAAGGGTCGGATGAGGGCGCTTGCGGCGTCCCGCGCCTCCTCCGGACGCACGCCTTCGGCGCGCAATTCACGCAGCGTTTTGGACTCCCGGCTCTTTGACAGCTTTTCGCCGCGCGCATCGAGCAACAAGTCGTGATGACGATACTCCGGTGCTGGAAGACCGAGCAGGCGCTGCAACAGCCGATGCACGCTCGTTGCGTGGAACAAATCCTTGCCGCGCACGACATCGGTGACGCCTTGCAGCGCGTCGTCGACGACCACCGCGAGGTGATAGCTCGTCGGAGTGTCCTTGCGCGCCAGAACAACATCGCCCCATTGCTCCGGCCGCGCCGCGACGTCGCCGACGCCAAATTCGCGCCAAGTCAGAGGCGGCGCGAGCTTAAGCGCCTTCGCCATATCCAGCCGCAGCGCTACTCCGCCCGTGCGCAAAACCTCGCGGATCGGCGGGCGCGGCTTGTTCCGGCAAGTTCCCGGATAGAGCGGCGCGCCGTCGGGATCGCGCGGGCCGTCCTTGGGCGCGGCGCGCGCGATGTCGGCGCGCGTGCAGGCGCAAGGGTAAAGCAGCCCCAGCGCCTCGAGCCTTTCGAGCGCGCGTAAATAGTCGTCAAAATGTTCGGACTGTTTTCGCGCGGGACGTTCCCATTGCAGCCCGAGCCAAGCCAGATCCTCGTAAATCGCCGCCTCGAATTCGGGCCTCGCGCGCGAAAGATCTATGTCCTCGATGCGCAGCAGTAAGCGCCCGCCGCATTCGTTTGCGAGTTCATGATTCAGCAGAGCCGAAAAAGCGTGGCCAAGATGCAGAAAGCCGTTCGGAGAGGGCGCGAAGCGAAACACGCGGCGCGAAATCGAAATGCTGGAACAAGTTCTCATCGCAAAAGTCTATCAACTTTCGCGGAACTTGTTCTGGTCATCCCCGCGCCTTTTCGACAATCGCCACCGCCTCGCGAAACGCCGCTTCGATGTCGAGGTCGCTGGTGTCGAGCGTCACCGCGTCGACAGCGGGTTTGAGCGGCGCCACGGCGCGGGCGCTGTCGCGTTCGTCGCGCCTCTTCACATCCGCGAGAATGGTTGGATAATCGACTTCCTCGCCGCGTCTCGCCAGCTCCAGCGCACGCCGCTGCGCTCGGGTCTCCGGGGTGGCGGTCACGAAAATTTTCACGCGCGCGCCGGGGCAGATCACCGTGCCGATGTCGCGCCCATCGAGCACAGCGCCCTCTTCGCGCGCCGCGAAATGGCGCTGCAGGTCGACAAGTTCGGCCCGCACCTGCGGCAAGGTCGCGACGACCGACGCCGCCTCGCCCATTTCGCGCGAACGTAGGCGCGCGTCGTCGAAATCGGTCAGCGACAGGCCGCGCGCGGCGGCCGTGGCGGCCTCCTCGTCATCGAGCGGGAGTCCTTCGTCGAGCAGCGCGCAGGCGGTGGCGCGATAGAGCAGGCCCGTGTCGAGATGTGGCAGGTCGAAATATTCGGCGAGACGGCGGGCCAGCGTGCCCTTGCCCGAGGCCGCCGGACCGTCGATGGCTATGACGAGCCCGCTCACGCGAACCGCGCCCCGAGGCTTTCCATCAGCGCGCGGAACGAGGGAAAGCTCGTCGCGATCATGGCTTGATCGTCGACCGTGACTTCCTTTCGGGCGGCCAGGCCCATGACCAGAAAACTCATGGCGATGCGGTGATCGAGATGCGTTTCGACATGTCCGCCGCCCGCGACCGCTCCGCCGCGCACGAAGAGATCGTCGCCCTCGATCGCGCAATCGACGCCATTGGCTTCAAGTCCCGCCGCGATCGCGTTGAGGCGGTCGGATTCCTTGACGCGCAATTCCGAAAGGCCACGCATGCGCGTTTCGCCGGCGGCAAATGCCGCGACGACCGCGAGGATTGGGTATTCATCGATCATCGAGGGCGCGCGCTGCGGCGGAACCTCGACGCCGCGAAGGCTCGGCGAATAGCGCGCGCGAATGTCGGCGACCTCCTCGCCGCCCTCGACGCGGCGGTTCTCCAACGAGAGATCGGCGCCCATTTCGAGTAGCGTCGTCAGCAGTCCACCGCGCAGCGGATTGGTCATCACGCCTTCGACCACGATGTCGGACCCCTCGACGATCAGCGCCGCGGCCAACGGAAAAGCCGCCGAGGACGGGTCCGCCGGCACGCGAACTTTTTGCGCGCGCAACTCCGGCCGGCCCTCGAGCGTGATCTTGCGGCCATGCGGGCCATGCGGCTCGACCTTTAGCTCCGCGCCAAAATGCAGCAGCATTTTCTCGGTATGGTCGCGCGAGGCCTCAAGCTCGATCACCACTGTGCGGCCCGGCGAGTTGAGCCCCGCCAACAGGATAGCCGATTTGATCTGCGCCGAGGCGACGGGGGTCGTATATTCGATGGGCAGCGGCTCGCTGGTTCCCTGCAGCAGAATCGGGAAGCGACCGCCCTCCTGCTGCTCCAGCACGCGGGCGCCCTGGAGCAGCAGCGGGTCGAGGATGCGCCGCATTGGCCGCTTGCGCAGCGAGGCGTCGCCATCGAAACGCGCGGTGATGGCATGGCCGCCGACGACGCCCATCATCAGCCGCGATCCGGTGCCGGCGTTGCCGAAGTCCAGCGTCTCACGGGGGGTGAGCAGCGAGCCGAGTCCGGCGCCGAAGACGCTCCAATTTCCGTCGCCGCGCCGCGTCACGGTCGCGCCGAGTTGGCGACAGGCGCTGGCGGTGTGGAGAACGTCATCGCCTTCGAGCAAACCCTCGATCGTCGTCTCGCCGACGCAATGCAGCCCGAGGATAAGCGACCGATGCGAGACCGATTTGTCACCGGGCGGGCGCAGGCGTCCGGAAAGGCCGCTGGAGCGCAGCGCACGAAGCGGCGTCGCCGCGGGATGCGGCTTCGAGACCGAGGCTTCCAAATCGCATCGCCTTTTTTTGGCGCCGGCGCCCTTCGCGCCCAAAGTCGGGGCGCCCTGGACGCGAAAGCGCAGTGTGTCGGTGTTGCGTGAAAATGCGCGCGGGCGCACTCAGATCGAGCGTTTATGCGCGGAAATGCGCGCGCTTGTAAAGAATCCTCAAGCGCCCGGAAAAGGGCGCGGGTCGAAGCCGGGCCTTGCCGCGCCGCGCCCACCACCCCAAGTATTGGCTGCCCCCTTAGCCGGGGGCGGCAAAAGGGAGGGAATAATATTATGGATCGCAGGACATTTTCGTTGGTTCTTGGTCTTGGAGCCGCTGTCGCTCTCGCGCCAAGCCTCGCCTTGGCCGAGGATCATTTGGCCGAAGCTGTCAGTCACACCAAAGAAGCCATTACGCATGGAAAAGAGGGCCATGCCGATCTGCTCGTAACCCACGCCGAGGCAGCGCTGACGCATGCCGAGGCGGCCGAAAAGGAGAAGGCGAATCCCCATACGGCGGAAGGGATTACGCATTTGAAGGCCGCCATCGAGCACGGCAAGATGAAACACGCCGATGTCGGAACCAAGCATGCCGAAGAGGCGCTGACGCATTTGGAAGCCGCGGAGAAATAAAGCCGCGTCGGAGGGCGTCCCGTTGCGGTTCGCCCTCCTTTTACGTGGAGTGGTCGGAGCTTCCGCGGCTCAACCGCCGATAGTGGCTCCGAATCGCCTCTTCGCCATGGATGCGTTCCAGCCGGCGCAGCATGAAATGTCCGCGCGCGATTGACTGAAAGTGGTTCATGAACACCACATTGATCGTTGCGGCGCCCGCCGCGCCGGCCAGCGGAATGGCGCTCGCGGCGATTTTCTCCCAGACCACGACGCCAAAGCGCGAGGCGACCTCTCCGGTCAGCGCCGCCACCGCCGGCGCGGCGAGGTTGGTCGCGCCGCGCTCCAGCAGCAGCGACGACGCCTCATTGGCGAGCCGGCCGAGCATGGCGCGCGAGGCGTAATAGCCCACGTCCGAGCGGCGCCCGGGGCCGTCGGCGCGTTTGCCGGCTCCCTTGTTCGAGCCATGGGCGAAGACCTCGACGCAAGCGAGCCGCCCCTCGATGGTCGAGAGATCCTCGCCGTGATGGCGCGCGATGTCGGCGATGGCCCGCAGCATGAGTATCGTCGTCACCGGCAATTCAACCGGCAAGGAGGCGGCGCCGAAGAGGCCGCCGACGCCCCCGGCGACGCCGGCGAGAGTCGAGGCGAGCCGTGTCGAGGGGCGCTTTTTGGACGCGTTGTTCAGCGATCTGAGCGCGACCTTGAGGCATTCCTGAATGGCCCGCTCGACCGCGCGATCCACGGCGCGGCGCATGGGCTTGGGCATTTGCGCCAAGACGCCATGGATCGGTTTTCCCGCGTAATCGGTGAGGCGCGTGGCGAAATTGTTCGACTCCAGCAGCTTATAGGCGCGCGCGAGTTCCTGTTTATGTCCTGGGGAAAGCTCTGGCTCCGCCCCGCTCATCGCCGCCGCAGCAGTGGCCGCACGCCATTGATGCTGGCGAGAATGGCCGAGCCGTTGCTGAGCAGCGCGGTGAACGATGGGCTGATCAGTCCGCCTGGCAGCGCCAGGCCGAGCGCCAGCGTGTTGAGAACGACGACGATGCCGTAATTTTGCTTGATCAGCTTTATGGCGTCGTGTGAAATCTGCACCGCCTCGACGAGCTTCCAGAGCGAATCCTCCATCAGCACGACGTCGGCGGATTCCTGCGTCACTTCGGCGCCGTGCTTCATGGCGATGCCGACATCGGCGAAGCTGAGCGCCGGCGAATCGTTGATGCCGTCGCCGACCATCGCGACGACATGGCCCTCGCGCTGCAACTGCCGCACGACGTCGGCTTTGTCGGCTGGCAGCATGTCGGCATATTGGCGCGTGAGGCCAAGCCGCTCGCCGACCGCGCGGGCGACCACGGCATTGTCGCCGGTGAGCATGATGGCGTCCTTGACGCCCAGCGCATAAAGCCGCTCGACGATGCTCGGCGCTTCCGGACGGATTTGATCGGCATAAGGCGCGAGCGCGGCCAATTTGCCGTCCGTCGCAACGTAAAGACAGGAGTAGCCTTGCTTTTCGAGCCGCGAGCGATCGCTCGCCGCCGCGCCGACTCGGATGCCGCTTTGACGCATGAAGCGCTCATTGCCGACATGCACATAAAAGCCGTCGACAAGACCCTCGACGCCAAGGCCCAGACGATATTGCGTCTCTTCGCAGACCGGGACTTCGGCGTCGAACTCGGCGGCCCTGCGGCGCAGGGCTTCGGCGACGGGATGGGTGAGCCGGCTCTCCGCCGCCGCCGCGAGCCCAAGCAGACGCGGCGCCGCGAGGCTCTGCTGATAAGTGATGAGGTCGCCGACTTCCGGATGGCCCCGCGTCAGCGTGCCGGTCTTGTCGAAGATGACGGTGTCGACCTCGGCGAGGCGCTCCATGTGGCGCCCGCTCTTGATGATGACGCCGCGCCGCGCCGCCAGCGTCATTGACGACAAGACGGCGGTCGGAGCCGCGACGCGGATGCCGGTGCCGTAATCGACGATGACCAGCGACAGGAAGCGGTCGAAATCGAAGCTGACGGCGGCCGTCGCCGCCGCGACGCCCAAAGTTGGCAGCACCAGGCGGTCGGCGAGTTTTTCGGCGTGGTTTTGCATGCGCGTGTCGCCGACCGGCGCCGAGTCGATCAGCCGCACGATCTGACCGGCCGTCGTGTTCGAGCCGACCCGGGTCGCGCGGATGGTCACTTGTCCTTCGCGGGTCACCGTGGCGGCGAAGGCCGCCTCGCCGACGCCGCGCATCACCGGCAATCCCTCGCCGGTGATGGTCTTCTGGTCGATCAACGCGCTGCCGCCGATGATCTCGCCATCGACCGGAATCATCTCGCCGGGATAGACCATGACCTCATCGCCGACCAATACATCGCGCGCGGGGACGGAAATCACGCTGCCGTCGCGTATGATCCAGGCCGTCTTCGACTCGAATTCGAGCAGATCGCCGATCGCGCGCTTGGACCCGGCGGCCGTAAGATCCCTGATCCAATCGCCGAGCTTTATCAGCCATGTGATCAGCGCGCCGGCGACATGATTGCCTTGCGCGAGCGAGGCGAGGATGGCCAATGTGTCGAGAAAATCCACGTTGAGCCGATGCTCGTCGCGCAGAATGCGATAGGCTCTCGCGGCGATGGGATAGCCGTTCCACAACATCAGCGGAATGTTGATCGCCGCGGCGACGGGATTGGCCACGAAGGCCAGGGCCATCGACACCGTGGGCAACAACAAGGGATAGCGATGGGGCTCCTCCGCGGGCTTGGCCGCGGCGATCAGTTCCTTGGCGAGATGCTGGCCGGAGTCGCCCAAGGGAGGCGCGAGCTGGGTGAGTTCGCGCAGATCGCTCAGCGTCATCAGCCGCAGCCGACCGATCAACAGGCGAAACATCGGCTCGAACGCGATCTCATATTCCACGACGAGACTGGAGCAGGCGTAGTTGATCCTGGCGCCGCGCACCGCGCTTTGGCCGCGCAGCCAGGCGAGCGTCTCCTCGGCGAGGCCCTTGTCGTAACACAGCGTTGGAATCCACAGGCGAACGCGACCTGGCATGAAGTGGCGGATCGCGAACTGCATCGGGCGGTCCTGTCGCTTAAGCGCCTGGCGTGGATTTGGCGCCCTTGCGAGCGCCCGCGTTCAATTTTTCCGCGAGCACATGATGCTGTTGCAACTCGACGAAATGATTGAGCGAGAACACCCCGAGGGTGAGCCAGACCGGCGTCGCGGCGAAAGCGCCCATCTCGAGCAGCGATAGCGCGACGATGCCGCCGGCGAGGCCGATCTTGAGATCGATCGTGTTGCCCGTCGCCAGTTTGATGTGACGATCGACATATTTGCAAATGTGCACGACACTTTTGGCCGCATGGGAGTGCTCGGCGAGGAATTCGGCCTCGTCCTCGATTTTCCTGGTGAGATCGTCGAGTTGCGTGCCCGGCGGCCGCGGCGTCGCGCCGCCATGGTGCTCCTCGCAATGGCGGCTCAGATGATCGTGGAAATCGTCGTGCCGCCGCTTGTCGTATAGGAGGACGACGCTGCCGGTGATCGGGTTGACCTCGCAGCTCTCTACTCCCACGATGCCGGCGAACTTTTTGCCGATTTCGTCCAGCAGCTGTGGATTTCCCTTCGCCGAACTGAATTTCATTCGGACGCGGCCTAGCGTCTGGTGCTCCATGCGCAGAACGTGTTTGACTTTCTTTTTCTTTTTGTGGCCCTTTGGCGCTAAGGACGCCGACGCTTCGTCCGCGGCTCCCTTCGCCGCTTGGGATTTATTTTGGAGGTCGTCGTGGCGCGCCGCCAGCGGTGGCGCATCCTCGGATAGGGCGGGATTTTCCGTCGAGATGTTTTGCATGATCGTCAGGCTGCCGGCGCCGTGTCCTTGGCCGGAGCGGGCTTGCCCTTCGTTTCAGCGTCGACCTCGGCCACGATGTCCTGAACGTGTTCATTGGTTTCGGCGACGAATTCCTTGGTCTTCTGACCGAATCTATAGACGCCGCGCACCGTCGACTTGAATATCGGACCCAACGCCGAACCGAGCTTGGGCGCGAATTTAGGAGCCGCCACCGCGGCGACGCCGAGCACGAGGCCCGGCAGCAAGGCTGCCTCGAACAGCGCGACGCCAACGCCAACCACTCCGACCGTGGCGACGGTCGCGATAATGTTGCTCTCTTCCTCGCTCAACTCGTCGTTGTCGTGCTCGGCCTCGACGACAGCGTGGGCGTCCTCGTGTTCGTCCTCGTGCGCGTCGATTTTCGACTTACTCATTTGTTGCTCCTACCGCATGGCTAAAGCCCCTGGGAAATCAGTGGCCGAGGGATTATTGCATACTCTGGGTAATGAATGCGACGCTTTCGCGACAATCAATCGCGCGAATTTGACGGGCGCCGTGCGCGCTTCGATAAATATATAAAAAAACATAGATATTCTCTAATGCATCCAGTCTCGGTCTTCCAAAAATAGTTAAGTTCCAAATTGTCGTCAGGGCAAGGCCAGCAAACACCCGGACTCCTCCGCTCGTCACGAAGCCTCGCCGCTTGCTCGCGTCAGTTGCCGCCACAGTCCCTTGAGCGGTTCGAAGCGGAACTCCACTTCGTGCCGGCCCTCGGGCACCGCCACCGCGCGGAACAGCACGTTGGCGCGTGACACCCGGACCGGAGCGCCGTCCACCCGCGCGAACCAGTAGGGATGCCAGACGTCGTTCAGCACGACCCAGCCGCCGCCGCGCGGCGCGTCGGCCTCGATCACCACCTTGGTGTTCTCGTAGGAGACGATGCGCGCCGTCGCCGGCTTTTGGTCAACTGTTTGCCTGTGGCAGATCGGCGACTCCTCGAGCAGCACCGCCTCACGAAAATCGACATCCGGCCACCCGCCCTCGATGATCATCTTCGCGAAATCGGCGCGCAACGCGCAGACCGGCAGCAGCACGCGCGGCAGCGCATTGGGATATTCGTAGACATAGGCGTCCTTCGTGCGCGTGAGGAAATTCACGTCGCCCGGCTTGATGTTCTTGTCGATCTGTTCGATCGGCACGCCGGTCGCGATGTAGCGCAGGCCCAGAAGATCCGACACCGGCGAGCGGTAGGAGGGGTAAAGCTTGGAGAATTCCCGTTGTTCCGGCAGCGCCAGATGGTCGCCGGCGCCGGTCGCGTCCTCGAACAGCTTCAGGCGGATAGGATTGTAGCCGAGATCGTGGTCGAAGCCATGCACCAGGCTGGCGTTCGGCCAGTGAAAATCTATCGCCGCGAGTTCGATCCGGTCGCGCTGATCCGGCGCGGGATGGGCGAGTTTCTCGCGCAGCAGCGCGATGGTGTCGTTCTTGGTGTCGGCGCGCAGCACGTCGAATTTTTCCGGCGGCAGCGCCGTCGATTCGTTCGGTTTATTGCCGATGGCGAGATCGAGCGTCGCGACCGCGCCGACCAACGCCAGCGCCGCGAGTGAATTCTTTTGCGCGAGACGCGGCGCGAAGGCGACCACCGCGAAAGCCAGCGCCCAAAAGCCGGCGCCGATGAGCAGCGGCGCGCTGGCCTGCGTCAGCCGGTCCTTGGCGAAGGCGACGCCGGCGCAAAGCGCCAGCAGCGTCGCCGCCGCGCCCGCGAGCGCCCATAAATTGGGCCGCGCCTCGCCGCGCAGCAATAGATGCAGCGCGTAGCCGCCAAGAATCGCCAGCACCGCGCAAAGCGGGAAGGTCGCGTCCGCCGGCCGGCGCCATAGATCGACGCCGGGAATGTGAAACAGCAACGCGAAACCCGGCGTGTAACGCCCCAAGGCGTAAATCGTCAGCAGCGCGGCGGCGCCGGCGAAAAATCGGATTTCCTTCTCCTCGAAGAAACGTTTGCTCGTCGCCGCCAGCAAGGCCAAAATGGGTAACGCGCCCATGTAGACCGCGGTCATATTGCGGGCGAGATAAATTTTATCCGTGCCGAACACCTGCGACGGCGGTCCCCAAAAATCCTTGAGCGGCCCGTCCGTGCCAAAAAGATTGGCGCAGATCAGCGTCAGGAACGAAGCGGGCGGCAAAGAGCCTATGTAGGCGCTGTCGAGATCGATCATCGGTCGGTTGGAACTGGCGGCGAGATCCAGCGTCCAGGCCAGCGGCAGCGCGATGATCGCCGCGCCCGTCAGCGCGCCAGCGAGCAGAGGTTTTATTGCGCTCAGTATGTCCTCCCTGTCGGTCGCGACGCGAAACAGCGCATAGGCCGCGAGCAGCAGCACCGATAAAAACGCGACCTGATCGCGGCCGAGCACCAGAAAGGCGGCGACCGCGCCGGCGGCGGCGCCATAGCCCGTGGAGCGCCGGTCGAGCGCGCGCGCCAGCAGCCACAGCGTCATCGGGAGCCAGGCCAGGCTCATTACCTGTCCGGTGTGCTGGATGCGCCAGCTCGCCGAGCCGCCAAAGGCGAAGGCAAGCGCGGCGAGCAGAGCGCCCGCCGCATGCCAGCCGCGATCGCGGAAATAGAGCATCAATGCGAGGCCGCCCGTCGCCAGCATGGCGAAAACAACCCCGTCCTCCAGCTGAAATGACGGCTCGGGCGAAGCCCAGGCGGCGACGAGAAAAAACGGCGAGAAAATCAGCGACTGCGGATCGGCGATCTGCGGCATTCCGGCGAAGACATTAGGCGTCCAGAAAGGCGATTGGCCCGAATGCAGCGCGTGCGCGAGAAACGCGAATTGCGGCTGGAAATGCGCCTTGGAGTCCCAGGGAATGGTGTAGTCGCCGGATAGAAAGGGAAAAGCGAGCGCGAAAGCGGAGAGCAGAAACATTGCTGCCGCCGCGCCATAAAACTTGTCATCGCCTTCGCGAATTTGGGTCACGCCGTCTCGCCTTCCGGGTATGGTGAAGCTTGGCGCGTTAATAGCCGCTCTCCGCGGCGGCGCAAAATCGCCCGCTGCTTTACCCAATCGTCACGACGATGCGGCCTCGCACCCGGCCTTCGACGATTGTTTTCGCGCGCTCCAGCGCCTCGCTGAACGGAACGGTTTCGCTCATGCGGCTCAGCGCCTCCTTGTCGAGATCGCGCGCGAGCCTGGCCCAGGCCTCGCGCCGCAAAGCGAGACGCGGCCGCACGGCCTCGACGCCGAGCAGCGTCACGCCGCGCAGGATAAAGGGCGCGACGCTGCTCGGCAGATCCATGCCGCGCGCATTGCCGCAGGCGGCGACGGCCCCGTCGAATTGGGTCCGCGCCAGCACATTGGCCAGCGTCACCGAGCCGACGGTGTCGACGCCCGCCGCGAAGCGCTGGCTCTGCAAAGGCTTTCCCGGCTCGGCCAGCTCCGCGCGGTCGATGATCTCGTGAGCGCCGAGGCTTTTGAGGTAATCCGCCTCTTCCGGTCGGCCGGTGACGGCGGCGACGCGCCAGCCGAGCCGCGCCAGCAGCGCCACCGCGACCGAACCGACGCCGCCCGAGGCGCCCGTCACCACCATCGTCCCGCGTTCCGGAGTCATGCCAAAGCGCTCCAGCGCGAGCACGCAGAGCATGGCGGTGAGGCCCGCCGTGCCGATGGCCATGGCCTCTTCGGGCGACAGGCCCGGGGGCAGCGGGACAAGCCAGTCGCCGCTCACCCGCGCTTTTTGCGCGAACCCGCCGAAATGCGCCTCGCCGAGTCCGCAGCCGCCGGCGAGGACAAGATCGCCCGGCGCGAAATCCTTATGCGTCGAGCGCGTGACCCGGCCGGCGAAATCGACGCCGGGAATCATCGGGAACCGGCGCACGATCGGCCCCTTGCCGGTGATCGCCAGCCCGTCCTTGTAATTGATGGTCGAATGGGTGACGTCGATGTCGACGTCGCCCGGCATCAAGTCGGCGTCGTCCATGACGGCATAGCCGGCGCGATAGCCGGCGTCGTCCTTGTCGATGCGGATGGCTTCGAAGCTCATGCCCGACTCCTTTACAAAAACGCGTCCAGCGCTTTCAGCACCGCTTCCGGCGCTTCCTCGGCGAGATAATGGCCGCTGTCGATCGCCTCTCCGCGCACATCGTCCCCCCACTCGCGCCAGATTTCCAGCAGTGAGGGCGTTTGTGGAAAATGCGCGGCGCTCCAGAGAACCAGCGTCGGGACGATGATCTTTTTGCCAGCCGCCTTATCGGCCAAGAGCTGCTCCTTGTCGGCGCCCTCGCCGGCGCGAAAATCCTCGCAAAAGGCGTTGATGCGCGTCGGATCGTTGAAGGCTTGGGCGTAAGCCGCGAGCGCCGCCGCGCCGAAAATATCGAGCGTCTTCGATTTGGTTCCGCTTTGCAGCGCGTCGGTTAGAAAGCCTATGGGATCAAGCGCGATAAGATTTTCGGGACGCGGCGCCTCGAAGCTCAGGAATTTGGCGCGGCCAACCCGTTGCAGATTGGCGTCGCCAATGCCTTCCTCCAGCGGCGCGATGTCGAGCAGGACGAGCTTGGTCAGCCGCCCCGGGTGATCGAGCGCGAGGCGCAATCCGACGCGCGCACCGCGATCATGGCCGATCAGCGCGAATTGAATGTGCCCAAGATTTTCCATCACCTTCACGGCGTCGGCGGCCATCTGGCGCTTTGTATATGCCTCGCCGTTCTTGCTATCCGGCGCCGCCGACCAGCCATAGCCGCGCAAATCCATGGCGACGACGGTGAAGCGCCGCGCCAGCGCCGGCGCGATT
This sequence comes from Methylocystis sp., assembly GCA_049591215.1. Classification (GTDB taxonomy): domain Bacteria; phylum Pseudomonadota; class Alphaproteobacteria; order Rhizobiales; family Beijerinckiaceae; genus Methylocystis. The sequence continues at coordinate 13,890 of JBAWEN010000293.1, forward strand.
TTGCGCCAGGCGATATTGGTCTCGCCAAAGCCATGCAGCAGCAACACCGGCGGCCCCGCGCCATGCGAGCGGGCGAAAATCCGGCCGGCGTCGGTGTCGATCCAGTGCGAGGCGAAGCCGGGGAGGAAGTCGATTGGGTCGGACATGGCGGGACCAGGGTTGGGGCGGAAGGCGTGCGTCTTATACATGATTTGGATGAAATCGAATTGCGACGAACCCGAACGCCCACGCGGCGCCGGCCGTGGGCGTTCTTGGCTATGGTCCGCTCACGATTCCCTCAAGAATTTTCGTCCGATTTTGCGACGTCCGTGAACGATGCGCAAAACCACGACAATGTCGTCGGCTTCCATGTGTTCGTAAATGACGACGTACGGCGAAACCACACAAATGCGGACTCGCGGCCCAAGGACGGGGCGCCGCGCGCCGCTGTCGGGAAACTCCGCCAATCGTTCATTGACCCCTGCGAAAGACGCCGCGTAAGCGGCGGCGACGCCGTAACCGGCTTTGTTCGCTAGATCCTTGATAATGTCGCTCGTGTCGGCCCGCGCCTTCAGGGAGACGATGAGACGCGACATTACGCCTTGAGAGACTCGAGAAGCGCCGCGATATCTGCCTTGTGCTCATCGAGGGACACGAACTCGCCACGCTTCACGGCGTCGCGTGCTTCGTCCACCAAGGGCTTCGCCCACGCCATATCCTCGTCGTCTTCAGCCGCGCGCTCGGCGATGCGCTCGTCGATGAGTTGGCGCGCGGCGTCCTCGACCGAGGCGAAATCGCCGGCTGCGACATGGGCTCGCAGCCAAGTCTCCTGTTCGGGCGTGAGCGTGATCGGCATGGCTTTTCCTAGCACAAAGCTAGGGAGTTCAACAGGGGAAACGCAGGATCGTTCCACGTCAAACCTCACCCCTCGTCCGCCTCCTCCA
>JBAWEN010000294.1:0-12324 GCA_049591215.1 Methylocystis sp.
TGCCGCGGCTCTAACGTCATCAGGCGGTCTCGAAGTTTTTGGAGGGAATAGGGTCGGAAATGACGCGCGGATCGCGAGCCAGCCACAAGGACACGGTGAGTTTCGCCGCGTCGCCGGCGCCAGGCGCGAGGTCACGGTGCACGAGGACCGTCAGCCCGGCTTGCGCCAAAAGATCGGAGATCTCTTGCGCCGAAAAACCAAGACGGCGATGGGCGTGTTTTTCACGCAGCGCTTCTTCGTCGTGCGGCGCGAAATCGACGACGATCAGTCGTCCGCCCGGCGCGAGCGCCCGCGCCGCCTCGCGCAAGGCGCGGCCGGGATCGTCGAGATAATGCAGCACCTGATGCAGAATCGCGACATCGCAGGAGTTGCGTTCGACCGGCGGCGCGTAAATGTCGCCCTGGCGCAGTTGCACGTTGCGCGCGCCGCTTTCCTCGAGTCGCCCGCGCGCCGCCGCCAGCATCGCCGATGAGAGGTCGACGCCGATGGCCTCTTCGGCGCGCGGCGCGAACAGTTCCAGCATGCGTCCGGCGCCGGCGCCAAGATCGAGCAGCCGCCGGATCGGCGCGTCGCCGAGCGCCTCGCGAATGGCCTCCTCGACCCGCGCCTCGGGAATATGGCGCGCGCGAATGTCGTTCCATTCGTCGGCGTGGGCCGCGAAATAGCGGGCGGCGTTATCGGCGCGCGCCTGACGGACCTCGGCGAGCCGCGCGCGGTCGCCGGCCAGCACCGGATCGGAGGCGTCAAGCGAATTGATCACGCTTCTGGCGAGTCCGCCCGCGGCGCCCGATGGCGCGAGACGAAAAAACGCCCACGCGCCTTCGCGGCGTCGGTCGACGACGCCGGCCTCGACCAGAAGTTTCAGGTGACGCGAAACGCGCGGCTGGGACTGGCCGAGAATCGCCACGACCTCGCTGACCGTCAGTTCGGATTCGGCGAGCAAGGCGAGAAGGCGCAAACGAGTCTCCTCTCCCGCGGCGTTGAGCGCGGCGAGTGCGGGATCGAGAGCCAGGGTGAGCGGAGCGAGCATCGGATCATCCGAACAAGACATAAAGATATATATATACGTCGAAGATCACACAGGCAAGTCAAAAGCACGCCCGCGCGCCCATGCGCGAAAATGCGCGCGGGCGCGCCGAATCGGGGTCAAAATGCGCGATAATGCGCGCCCTGCGAAGGCGCTCAGGCCGCCGGCTGAATCGCCGAAAGTCTCCAAGCGTCGGGGCCAGACCCAGCCGGGCGGCGGAATGTCCAAACCTCGGTCGATTGCGTGGGTTGCGTCGGATCGCCCGAAACGACCCGGCCCGTGGCGCGCTCCTGCGTCACGTCGATCAGCGCGAAACGCATCGCGACCGTGGCGTATTCGTCCCGGCCTTCCTGCCAGGCTTCAGCGAGGTCGCCCTGCAAAAGCTTGACGCCGGAGATGCGGTTGACGAGGCCCTTTTGGCTCCGCTGCTCCAGTTCCTCGTTGAAATATCTGACCATTTCGGGCGTCGCGAGCCGGCCCAGCGTCGCGGTGTCCTCGCGACCATAGGCGTCTTGGGTCTCTGCGAGCAGGCGCTCAAAAGCCGGAAAATCCGCCGCCGACAATTGTAAAGGCAGGGGTTTCGGCCGTTGCGGTTCGGCGCCCGCGCCAAAGCCGGCGCCGCCGGTGAAGGCGGACATGGTGGGGCGCGGCCCGGTGCCGGCGGGGGCAGCGTTGCGGTTCTGCCACCAATTGAAGGCGAAGCGCGCCAACACGGCTAACAGCGCGATCTGAAACAAGAATCCTATGATTGAGAAGAAGCCGCCAATGCCGCCGAAAAAGCCGTTGCCGGTCAAAAGACCAAACAGCCCGGCGCCCAAAAGCCCTCCCGCGAGGCCGCCCATCAAGCCGCGGCCAAAGCCCGGTCGCTGCATGCCAGGGTTGAAACCGGGCTGCTGCGCTCCGGGCGTCGGGGTGATCGTGCGCTGGATCGGCGCGGCGGGACTCGGCGCCGTATTGGTCGGCGGCGGGGCCGAAAAGGTGCGGGAGCCGCGACTACCCGCGCCGCCGCCCATAAGGCCGCCCATCTTGGCCTCGGCCAGTCCGGGAGCGAAAGCCATTAGGCCGACGAGCGCGAAAATCGTGAAGAATCGACGCCTGGACGCTTTTGAGGACGACATTTTCCAACCCTAAGTTTGGCGAGCCGCGCCCGCGCTGGGCTTTATATAGGAAACGCCTTCTTTTTACGCAAAGGTCTTCGCGGTCCGACATTTCGCGGCGGCGCCGTCACGGGCGACACGGTAAGAGCGCGGGTCGATCTAGCCATGGCGTCGGTGACGTTCGGCGTCGTAAGCCACAAGGCCGCGTGCTTTCCGACGCTTTCGCCGCAAGCGCTCAATTGCCGTCACGGCCGCGGAGTGATGGCGTTTCCAGCTAATTTTTCGCTTCGAACACCAGAAAGGCGCCGACCAAGGCGACGATGACCGCGAAAACCAATGATAGCCCGTGGCGCCGCGAGGCGAGGGCGCGGGCGAGCCGGGTTCCCGCCATGCCGCCGACGACGCCGCCCGATAAAAAAAGCCCGGCCACGCCCCAATCGACGAGTCCGGAGACCGCGTAATTGAGCGCCGTCGCCATGCCAAAGCCGGCGACCGAAATCAACGACGTGCCGATCGCGAACACCAGCGGCATGTCGGTCGCCATCAGCAGGCCGGGCACGGCCAGAAAGCCGCCGCCTATGCCGAAAAAGCCCGACATGAAACCGACGCCGGCGCCGTAGAGCAGCAGCCATGGCGCCAGCCGGCCGGCGGATTTCGCGTCGAGCCGCACGCCCGCATTGCCGCCGATTGGACGGCCTATCGCCATCGCCAGCGCGACGGCGATCATCAGAACGCCGAACAGGCTGACCAATCTTTCGCCCGGAAAACTCTTGCCGAGCGACGACCCCGCCGCCGCGCCGAGAACGCCGGCCAATGTGAACGTCAAGCCGCAACGCCATTTGACGTGTCCGGAGCGCACATAGGCGAGCAGACTGGCGAGCGCGGAAATCGCCACGGCCAGCGCGCTCGTGCCAATGGCGACATGCGGGTCGCCGACGCCGACGACATAAATCAGCGCGGGCACGCCGAGAACGGAGCCGCCGCCGCCGATCAACCCCTGCACGAGGCCGATCGCCACGCCGGCGAGCACGGCGAGCGCGTTCATTCCCGGCGCGCCGCTCGAACGCGGATCGACTTAACCGACAACGGAACCGCCGCGACTTTTCCACCCGCCCGTGCCCGGGGCATAGTGGCAAATGTCCGTGCGGCCCGCGCCGAGCGCCTGTTGCAAAGCCCTGGCGGAGCGGCCGCCCGCCTGGCACACCAGCACGATCGGCTTGCCGCTCGGCAACTGCCCGGGTGAAAAGCGCGAGAGCGGAAGATTGATCGCGCCGGGAATGTGCCCGGCCGCATATTCATGCGGCTCGCGCACATCGACGATGGCGCTGGATTTCGAGGCGACCGCTTGCGCGAAGGCGTCGTGATCGATGGTCGGGACGCCGCCGCCGCTCAAGCGGGATAGAAGGCTGCTCAAGGACATTTTTCGCTCCTTTGGAAGTTTCGATCTCAGCCCGCCTTCGCGGCGGAAAACTGATTGAACGCCGCGAGCGCATGGCTCGCATACATCGCGGAAGGGCCGGCGCCCATGTAGATCGCCATGCCCAGCGTCTCCATCACCTCGTCGCGTGTCGCGCCATGATCGACGGCGGCCTTGGCGTGAAAGGCGATGCAATCGTCGCAGCGCGTCGAAACGCCGATGGCGAGCGCGATCAGCTCCTTGGTTTTGGCGTCGAGCGCCTTGGCCGCGCCGGCCGCCATCGCCATCGCGCCGAAGGCCTTCATCACATCCGGCGCGCCAGCGCGAAGCTGACGCACGTCCGCGGTAAGCGCCTTCGTCAGTTCCGGCCAATCGTGAACCATGTCTTCATCTCCTTGTTTTGCGTCCTAGGCGTCGCCTCGTCGTCGCGCGGCACGACGTAAATCGCCGGAATCCGATTATCGCCGCGGCGCCGTCGGTCGGGAAGACGGGCTTGAAATGCACGGCGCCGGCTTCGACCAGGGCGGCGAATAACGGCAATCCATTGGAACGGCCTTGACACATATATGCGAGATACATTAATTAGCAAGTGTGAATTTATGGCCATTGGCTTCCGACGCCGAGCGGGCGGAAGGCTCTGTCGAAATCTTGCTCGACCCCCAGCGGGGACGAGGCCGCGTTCGTTCGCCTCTCGCAAACGAAAGGGTGCGCGGTAGAACAAATGGTTCGGTCTCGGCGCCCCGGACCGAAGACAATTCCCGCCCGCGCGTTCAGAGCCCGCCATGAAGTCGGAGCAGCCGATGATTTCGAGTTGGATTGATGAGCTTCCGTCGCTGCGGGAACTCGACGATGAGGCGAAGTCAACGCTCCAACTCTCGGCGACGCGCGTGACGCTGCCGCGGGGGAAAATCGTCTTTCGTCCTGGCGATCCGTGCGTAATGTTTCCACTTATTGTGTCGGGCTCGATAAGGGTTCAGCGCGTCACCGAAAGCGGTCGTGAAATCGTTCTCTATCGCGTCAGCGCGAACGAGACGTGCATACTGACGATCGCATCTCTTCTGGCGACCGAATCGTACGCGGCCGAAGCGATCGCGGAAACCGACGTTATAGCTTATGTTTTGCCAGCAGGCCCATTCAAGGAACTGATGAATCAATCGAACGGCTTTAGAAGCATGGTGTTCGAGGGGTATAGCCGTCGTATTATGACGCTCATGTCGAAAATCGAGGAGCTCGTCTGCACGAGAGTCGACGTTCGGCTGGCCGAAAGGTTGCTGGAGCTGATGGACGCGCATCGTCAAATCGCGACAACGCAGCAAGCGCTAGCCGCCGATCTCGGCACGGCGCGCGAGGTGATCGGTCGTGCGCTCAACATGTTCGAGCGGTCGGGCTGGGTGAGCTTATCACGCGGCGCCATCGAGGTGATCAATGCGAACGCTCTCAAGGCCCTTATCGAGGGCAAGCGAGACTAAGTCGCGGACGAACCTTCAACAACGACGGATAAACGAGTGGTCAATCGCGGATCGAGCTTCGTTTTCACACATGTGAAGCGCATCGAGACGAGAAGCCGAACCCGCGATGACCGGTCTCACCGCATCGAATCGCCGGGCGCGGCGTGCAAGACCGCATCGAACGGACGGCGGATGGAGTAGGCCATGATTCTCGTCTTGGTGTTCATCGGCAGCATTTTGGCGGCGGCCGGCGGTCTTTATTTCATCGACATAAAGTTCTGCAAGGATTGGTTTCAAGCGATGGTCATGCTGGTTGGAGGCTTATTGATGGTCGCGGGCGGAGAAATCGCGGTCACCGGCTCCAGCGCGTCTTTCTTCAAGGCGCAACAGATGCGGACTTCGCTCTGCGAGTTGGAGGGCGAGGGCGCGCACCCGAACGAGCGGCGCGACGATTCGGAAAGGGTGATTTTTAAGCACATCGTCGGATGCATGAAGTCCGCCGGCTATGTGTGGACGACCAGCCACATCCATTGCCGCGAAGCTCCCGTCGCGAGCAATCCGCTTTGCTATCTTCCCAGCGCCGCTTTCGCGCGAATGGTCACTTCCGGTCAGACGGTGTTCGAGTGACGACGCGGCTTGCATCGTCGAGATTTGGGTGAAGAATGGACAAGGATCGATTCGCGGAGCCTGTCGCCAATCGGGTTCGCGCGCTATAGTGGACCGCGGAAGGCGAAGAGGCGGACGCGTGATCAAAAGGTCGCTATCGCGGGACATCGGGGTGGCGCTCGCCTTCAAGGCCGTGGCGCTCACCCTTATTTATTTGCTGTTTTTCAGTGGATCTCGGGCGCCAGTCGTGACGCCGTCGGAGATGGCCGGCTTTCTTACGGATAGTCCCCGGGAGTCGAAACGCTGACAGCCGACAGGAGAAGGCGATGCCCGATATCGATGTGGCGACTTTGTCGCGACTTCAGTTCGCATTGACGGCGCTTTATCACTTTCTATTCGTGCCACTCACGCTTGGCCTGTCGCTGCTGCTCGCCATCATGGAGAGCGTCTATGTGATGACGGGCCGCGTGGTCTGGCGCGACGCGACGAAATTTTGGGGAACATTGTTCGGCATCAATTTCGCGATGGGCGTCGCCACCGGCGTGACCATGGAATTTCAGTTCGGGACGAACTGGGCGCATTATTCCTATTATGTCGGCGATATTTTTGGCGTTCCGCTGGCGATCGAAGGGTTGATGGCCTTCTTTTTGGAGGCGACCTTCGTCGGCCTGTTTTTCTTCGGCTGGAAAAGGTTGAGCAAGGTTCAGCATCTCGCGGTGACTTGGCTGGTCGCTCTGGGCAGCAATTTCTCGGCGCTGTGGATTCTCGTGGCCAACAGCTGGATGCTCAATCCGGTCGGCGCGCGTTTCAACCCGCAAACGATGCGCATGGAGCTCACCTCCTTCTCCGAGGTTCTGTTCAATCCGGTCGCGCAGTCGAAATTCGTCCATACGGTGAGCGCCGGCTATGTGACGGGCGCGATGTTCGTGATGTCCATCGGCGCCTATTACATGCTGCGCGGGCGCCATGTCGGCGTCGCGCGGCGATCCGTCGCCGTCGCGGCGAGTTTTGGACTGGCTTCCTCGCTATCGGTCGTGGTGCTTGGCGACGAAAGCGGCTACGCCACTGGCCTAAACCAGAAGATGAAAATCGCCGCGATCGAGGCCATGTGGGAGACCGAGCCGGCGCCCGCCTCGTTCACCCTGTTCGGCCTGCCGGATGTCGCTGACGAGACGACGGAATATGGCGTGAAGATCCCATGGGTGCTCGGACTGATCGCAACGCGCTCGCTCGATGAGCCGGTCGAAGGCATCAAGCCTCTCGTGGCCAAGGCCGAGATGCGCATTCGCAAAGGTCTGCCCGCCTACGCCTGGCTCGAGAAGGAGGGCGGAAGCCCCGCCGCCGAAGTGCCCGCCGAACTCGAAGCGTCGATAAGGGACCTCGGCTACGCGTTCCTTTTGAAACGCATCCGGCCCGACATCGAAAACGCGACGGGGGCGCAAATTCACGAAGCCGCGCTGTCGACAATCCCCGATGTTCCCGTGCTGTTTTGGTCGTTCCGGATCATGGTGGCGCTGGGGTTTTACTTTATCGCCCTGTTTGGCGCCTATTTCTATCTGGTGAGCAGGCGCGGCCATATACAGCCGTGGTTCCGCAAACTGGCGATGTATAGCCTCCCGCTGCCGTGGGTCGCGGCGGAGCTTGGCTGGATCGTCGCGGAATATGGCCGCCAGCCCTGGATTATCGACGGCGTGTTGCCGACGTTCCTCGGCGTGTCGAAGGTTCCGGCGAGCAATGTTCTGTTTAGCCTGTTGGGCTTCGTGCTGTTTTACAGCGTGTTGGCGCTCATCGATGTCGTGCTGATCGTCAAATATGTCCGCATCGGGCCGAGCGCCGAGCATGATGGTTCGATCAAGCAACCCGTCCAGGCGACGGCCAACTAGGGAAGCATCGTCATGCTGTTCGACTATGGAACCCTGCGCATCATTTGGTGGGCGCTGCTTGGCGCGCTGCTTATCGGCTTCGCCATCATGGACGGCTTCGATCTTGGCGTCGCCATGCTGTATCCTTTCGTTCCGCGGTCGGAAACCCAGCGCCGCGTATTGCTCAACGTGATCGGACCTGTCTGGGAAGGCAATCAGGTCTGGTTCATCCTGGGCGGCGGGGCGATTTTCGCCGCCTGGCCGCTGCTCTACGCGGCGTCTTTCTCGGGCTTTTATCTCGCGATGATGCTGGTTCTCTTCGGCCTGATCTTGCGTCCGGTCGCGCTGACCTTCCGCGGGAAGATCGACTCCTCCGCGTGGCGGAGAGGCTGGGACATCGTGTTTTTTGTTTCCGGCGTCGTCCCATCCCTGGTGTTCGGCGTCGCCTTCGGCAATCTTTTGCTGGGGACCCCGTTCCATTTCGATAATGGTTTGCAACTCGAATATGAGGGCGGCCTTCTCGGCTTGCTCAATCCCTTCGCCCTGCTGTGCGGCGCGGTGAGCATCGCGATGCTGACGATGCAGGGCGCTAGCTTTTTGGCGGCGAAAAGCGAGGGCGAGGTCGCGCTGCGCGCGGCGTGGTTTGGCGCCGTAGCGGCGCTCATCCTCGTCGTGCTGCTGTCGGTCGCCGGCGCCTGGGTCGCGCTGCGCATGGATGGGCTTGTCTTGGTGGGAGACATCGACCCGGCGGGGCCGTCCAATCCGCTCTGGAAAAGCGTGACCAAGGAGGCCGGCGGATGGCTCAACACCTTCCGCCACGCGCCATTGAGTCTCGCGGCGCCGATAATCGCCTATTTGGGCGCCCTTGGAGCGGCCATCGCGCTCGCCACGGGCGCGGCGAGACTGGCGCTCGTTTCGAGCAGCATGGCGGTCGCCGGGGTGATCGCGACCGCGGGCTTCAGCCTGTTCCCGTTTCTGCTGCCGTCGTCGAGCCATCCCGACCACAGCCTGACGGTTTGGGACGCGTCGTCCAGTCCGATGACCCTGTCGCTCATGCTTGTCGCGACCTTGTTCTTTCTCCCGATCGTGCTCGTTTACACAAGCTGGGTGTTCTATATTTTGCGCGGCCCGGTCAGCGAGGCCGGGATCGAGCGCGGCGACGACTATCATTACTGAACCGAAGGAACGCGTCGATGTGGTATTTTGCCTGGATTTTGGGACTGGGCCTCGCTTGCGCCTTCGCGATTCTCAACGCGATGTGGCTCGAGCTCGAGGAACACAGCGAAGAGAAATAGACGGAGAAGCGCGTGCGGACCAGAAGACAGGCGCTATCGTTGATCGGCGCCTTCTCCTTGATCGCCGGCGCGGCGCGCGGGCAGGAGGAGCAGGAATATGCGCTACGCGGCGACGACGGCGCGGCGATAAGAAATTTCCGCATCCCCGCGGAACTGGATCCCGCGATCCTTCCCGGCATCGTCTGGAGCGGAGCTCGGGCGGGCGATGTCGTTCTGTTTGAGTTTTTCGACTATAATTGCGGCTTCTGCCGCAAGGCGGCGCGCGAACTGGGCGAGATTCTCGGCGATGATAAAAATCTTCGCCTCGGCCTGATCAACAACGCCATTTTGTCGATCGGCTCCGTGCAGGCGGCAAAGGTGCAACAGGCGGTGTTGCGGCTGCATGGGCCGCGCTCCGCCGTCGAATTTCACGCCAGAATGTTCGGAAGACGTGGCCAGGCCGACGGCGCCTCCGCGCTGGCCGTCGTGCGCGAGATGGGTCTCGATCCGAAAAAAGTCGAGGAAAGCGGCGACGGTCCCGCCGTGACGGGCGTATTGACGCGGCAGGCGAAGCTCGCGGCGAGCCTTGGAATGGAAATGACTCCGTCGTTCGCCATCGCCGGCGTCGGGCTGCTGGGCTGGCCGGGCAAGACCTCGCTGCGAGGGATCGTCGCCAATGCGCGCAAATGCGATCATCCCGTTTGCGGCGCGTGAATCAATCGCCCGGGCTTGCAAGGATGCGCGATCAGGAGCTACACTTCGAACATGCACATAGTTTCGCCAAGGATGCTCTTCGCGGCCGCCGCGATATCGGCGGTTTGCGGGCCGGCCGCGGCCGCGTCGAACCAGGATCCGCCCATTATTTTGGGGCAGGACGGCGGCGAGAATTACATCGAAATTCCCGGCATCGGCCGTGTTCCGATGCCGCCCGGCGCGAAGGTGTTCCAACCGCGCGGCGCCCAGCGGTTTAGCGGCGACGATGAGGAGGCCGCGCCGGTGGCCCCGAAGCCGGCTCCGTTGCCGGCGCCAAAATCGCCCGAGCAAGCGCGGGCGGCGGCCCTGGAGGATTTGCTCGCACGGCTCAAGAACGCCGCCGACGAGCCGGAGGCGTTGGCCATTGGAGCCAAAGTACGGGGCCTTTTCGCCAACGCGCCTTCCGAGACCGTCGCTTTGCTGACCGATCGAGCAATGGCGGCCGAGCTTGGCGGCGCGCAACTCGTGGCGCAAGCCCTGCTCGATCACGTGATCGGGCTCGACCCCGGCTGGTCCGAAGGGTTTGTGCGCCGCGCCCGCGCCAAGGCCGCGCGCGGCGACGGACCGGGAGCGCGCGAGGATCTCGAAGCCGCGCTGCGGCTGGAGCCCAGGCGCTTCGACGCGCTGGCCCTGCTCGGCGCGCTATTCGAGGAAGCGGGCGATAAGAAGGGCGCGCTCAACGCCTACATGCGCGCGCTGGCGCTCGATCCGAAACAGGAAGCCTTGCAAAAAATCGAGGAGCGCCTGCGCCTCGATGTCGAAGGTCGCGATATTTAAAGTGCTTTCGGCGAAAGTGGAGGCCGGTTTGGCCCTCGGAAAGCCCGACAAAGCAAAAGAAACTGCGTCCTTTGGTTCGATCCGAGCCGAAAGGAGTCAAGGCCGCGTCGAGAGGGAAGCCATGAACGCGAACAATCCGCTGCCGAGCGAAGCGCTGGCTCAGCTCTTTACCGAGGCTCGCACAAATAACGGCTGGCGCGACAGGGAGGTCCCCGACGCGCTGCTGCGCGAGGCCGTGGATATCTCCAAATGGGGGCCGACCAGCGCCAATTGCTCGCCGCTGCGCATCGTCTTCGTGCGTTCGCCGGAGGCCAAGGCGCGGCTCGCGCCCGCGCTCGCGCCCGGCAATCTCGAAAAGACAATGGCGGCGCCGGCGACCGCGATACTCGCCTATGACCTCGCCTTCCACGAACGTTTGCCGCGGCTGTTTCCGGCGGCCGACGCGCGCTCCTGGTTCGTCGGCAATGCGCCGTTGATCGAGGAAACGGCTTTCCGCAACGCCACGCTGCAAGCCGCTTATCTCATCCTCGCGCTGCGGGCGCTTGGTCTCGACACGGGGCCGATGAGCGGGTTCGACAAAGCCGCCGTGGACGCCGAGTTCTTTCCCGGCGGCGGCGTGAAGTCGAATTTTCTGCTCAACATTGGCTATGGCGAACCCGCCAAGCTTTACCCGCGCGGTCCACGACTCGCCTTCGAGGAAATCGCGCGAATTTTGTGATCGGCGCGTACGCGCGCGGCTTTAATCGCGCGCCACGAGAACCGAGCATTTGGCGTGACGCACGATGGTCTTGGCGTTGGATCCGAGCAGATAGGTCGACATGCTCGGCCGGTGCGACCCCAGGACGATCAAATCCGCTCCCCAAGTCTCGGCTTCCGTGAGAACCTCCGGATAAACCGCGCCGAAACGCAGCGTCGTCGACACCAGTTCCTTCGGGTAGTCGATTTGCTCCGCCGCCTTCGCGAGTTCGCCCTCCGTGCTCTCGCGCAGCCGTTCATCGAAATCCGCCGGGGCATATTCCATGAAGGCCAGCGGCATCAGAGATTGCACATATATGAGCCTGATCTGCGCCTTGGCGATCCGCGCGATCTCGATGGCCGCGGCGATGCCTTTTTGCGTCATGGCGGGCTCGCTCAAGTCGATCGGCGTGAGGATTTTTTGATACAATTGCCCCTCCTTCAATTTCGCGGCGACCCGTTCGCCATCCCCGCGACAAGCTTTAATTATAGCAAATAATGACGACGCCCGCGGGGCGCGCGGTCTGCTTTCTCGATCAGGCGCCTTTTTGTCGCACCTTTCATTGAGCGGCCTTTGTGCGTAGCGCCTCCTGGATCGCCGCCAGAGCGGCGTGGATCGCTTGCGCGTCGGGACCGCCGGCCTGCGCGAGGTCCGGCCGTCCGCCGCCACCCTTGCCGCCCAATCTTTCGCTGGCGATGCGCACGAAATCGACGGCGTTGAATTTGGCCGTAAGGTCGTCGGTGACGCCAACCACGACGCCCGCCTTGCCGTCCGCGGAGGCGTTGGCGATGACGACGACGCCGGAGCCGACCAGCTTTTTGGCGTCGTCGACGAGGCCCTTGAGATCTTTCGCATCGACGCCGCTGACGGCGCGAGAGAATAGCTTTACCCCGCCCACGTCGATGATCGGTTGGCTCGCGTCACCGCCGCCGCCACCCATCGCGAGTTTGCGCTTGGCGTCGGCGAACTCCCGCTCGAGCCGCTTGCGCTCGTCGAGCAGCGCCGCGAGCCTGGCGGGGGTTTCATCCAGCGGGGCGCGAACCAGCGCGGCGATTTCGCGCAAGGCCTTGGATTGGGCGACGAGTTGGGCGCGCGCGCCTTCCGCCGTGCGCGCTTCGATCCGACGCACGCCGGAGGCCACCGCGCTTTCCGAAACAATGCTGATGAGTCCGATGTCCCCGGTTCGACTGACATGCGTGCCGCCGCACAGTTCGACCGAAAACGCGCGCCCACCGGGCGTCGCGGCGCGCCCCATCGAGACGACGCGGACTTCATCGCCATACTTCTCGCCGAATAGCGCGCGGGCGCCGGTGGCGATCGCCTCCTC
>JBAWEN010000295.1:0-2653 GCA_049591215.1 Methylocystis sp.
GCGTGGGGGCGGGCGCCGGGGTTGGAGTCGCCGCCGGCGCGGCCGTCGGCTCCGCGATACGCGCGCGGCAAGCCTTCAGATATTCTTGCCAGCTTTGTCCATTGAGCTGATTGGCGGCCTTGGTGGCTTGATATTGCGAGCCGCACTCCTTGAGGACATTCGCCTGCGCCAACGCCTCGCCGGGAATGGCGACAGCGAGGCCCAGGGCGAAGACGCCGGCTGCGGCGGTCGAAATAGCGAGACGAATCGACATAAACCTCTCCCCCTGACGGAGAACCGGCGCTTATCGCGAGGGTCTCCGGAATTGCAACGGTCGGCGAAAACGCCACACCCCGCGAGCAAAGCACATGCCGCGCCGTGAGGATTCGACCGACCGGACGATAATCCCAAGATCGACATGAACGCAATCTGAACCTACAAAACGAAGCATTGAAGGCCGCATTTTGTCGCGGGGTCCAAGGGGAATAGGCGAAAATGCCGGAGACTGGAGAAAAAGCGGGCCACGAAAATCCGATTTCCTGGCGCGACGCCGACGTAATTTCGCACAGCGACGGCAAGTCCCGATGTCCCTGGTGCGGCGTCGATCCGCTCTATGTCGCCTATCACGACGAGGAATGGGGCCGGCCAGAGCGGTGCGCGCGCGCCTTGTTCGAGAAGCTGGTGCTGGACGGATTCCAGGCAGGTCTGTCCTGGATCACCATTTTGCGCAAAAGAGAGGCGTTTCGCGCGGCCTTCGCCGGCTTTCGGCCCGAAGAAGTCGCAAGGTTCGACGAACGCCAGTTTTCCGCGTTGATGCAAAACGAGGGCATCGTCCGCAACCGCGCCAAGATCGAGGGCGCGGCGGCGTCGGCGCGGGCCTGGCTGGCGCTGGAGGAAGAGAGAGGCTTTTCGGCCTATCTCTGGGATTTCGTCGACGGACGCCCGATCGTCAATAACCCCCGCCGCACCAGCGACATTCCCGCCCGGACCGCCCTCTCCGAAACAATAGCCAAGGATTTGAAGGCGCGCGGCTTCAAATTTTGCGGGCCCACCATCGTCTACGCCTTCATGCAGGCGGTCGGGATGGTGGACGATCATCTCGTCGGTTGCTGCCGACATGGCGCTGGCGAATAGACCCGCGCGTCACGCCGCTTTCGTATGGCCGTAAAACGTCTCGCCGGCCGCCGCCATTTCGCGCAGCAGGGCCGGAGGCTCGAAGCGCGGGCCATGCCTCGCGGTCAAAGCGTCGCACAGTTCGACGAAGACCTTTACGCCCATGCCGTCGATATAGGACAAGGCGCCGCCCGTGAAAGGCGCGAAACCGAAGCCGAGAATCGAGCCGACATCGGCCTCGCGTGGATCGGTGATAACATGCTCCGCGAAGGTGCGCGCGGCCTCCACTGCTTGCGCCACGAGGAATCGTTGTTTCAGTTCGGCCACGTCAAGCGTGTCCGGATCGAGCTTGTTGTCGGCGAGTTCGGCTAGTCCCGGCCACAGCGTCTTCTTCCCGTCCGCCCGATAATCGTAAAACCCCTTGCCGTTCTTGCGGCCGAAGCGCCCGTTCCGCTCGACCATGAATTCGAGCAAGCGCTCCTGCGCGGGACTGGCGGCGGCTTCGCCGAGATCCTTCTTCGCGGCTTGCAGAATGCTCCAACCCAGATCGAGACCAATCTCGTCTATCAGCGACAGCGGCCCGACCGGCATGCCGGCCATGCGCGCGACGTTCTCGATCATCGCCGCGGGAACGCCCTCGATCAGCATGATCTGCCCCTCGCGCACATAATTCAGCACGCAGCGATTGGCGAAGAAGCCGCGCGAATCATTCACGACGATCGGCGTCTTCTTGAGGATGCGCACGAAATCGAGCGCCGTGGCCAACGCGACATCGCCCGTTTCCTTGCCGAGAATGATTTCGACGAGCAGCATTTTTTCGACCGGCGAAAAAAAATGTATGCCGATGAAATTGTCGGGGCGGGCGGATGTTTGGGCCAGCGAGGTGATCGGCAGCGTCGACGTGTTGGAGGCGAAAACCACGTCGGGTCCGACCGCCTCCTGCGCGCGCCGCGTCGCCTCGGCCTTCACGCCGCGATCCTCGAACACCGCCTCGATGACGAGATCGCAACCTTTCAAGCGGGCGTAATCGGCGGTCGCCTCGATGCGCCCGAGCAACGCCGATTGATCGGCGGCGGTCGCGCGCCCGCGCGAAACCTGTCCGGCGATCAGCTTCTCGCAGCCGGCCTTGCCCTTGTCGGCGCTCTCCTGATCGCGGTCGAGCAACACCACCTCGAGCCCGTTGCTGGCGCTCACATAAGCGACGCCGGCGCCCATGAAGCCCGCGCCGAGTATGCCGATCTTCTTGAGATTGGTCGGCGGAACATCCTTCGGGCGGCGCGCGCCCTTGTCCAGCTCGTTCTTGGAGAGAAACAGCGAGCGAATCATCGCGGCGGCTTCCTTCGAGCGCAGAATATGGGCGAACCAACGGGCTTCGACGGTCAGCGCCTGATCCATCGGCAATTGCAGCCCCTCATAGACCGAATGCAAAATGGCCTTCGCCGCCGGATAATTGTCGTAGGTCTCGCGCCGATAAATTGCGTTGGCGGGCGGCCAGATCATCATGCCGCCCGGCGAGAACACACGACCCGACGGGGCCTTGAAATCCTTTTGGTCCCAAGGC
>JBAWEN010000296.1:0-4476 GCA_049591215.1 Methylocystis sp.
CCGCGTCGCGGCCACGCGCCGCGAATCGACGGGCGCGCCTTTGGTCTCGCGGCGCAGGTTTATTCGTTGCGGCGCGACGGCGATCAGGGCGTCGGCGATTTCACGACTCTCTCGCAACTCGGCGCGCTCGCGGCCGAGCACGGCGCGGCGATCGTCGCGATCAACCCGCTGCACGCGCTGTTCGCCGGGGATCGCGAGCGCGCCAGCCCCTATTATCCGTCGGACCGTCTATTTCTCGACCCGATCTATCTCGACATCGTTCGCGGCGGAGATTTTTTCGACGCGCCGAACTCCGGACGTCTGGTCGATTATCCCGCGGTTCACGCCTTGAAGCAGAAGTTTCTCGAACGCGCGTTCAAGGGCGTCGAGGATGTCGCTAAAGCCCAGCCGGGCGCGCGGACATCGCAAGATTTCGAAAGCTTCATCGCGGACGGCGGCGACGCTCTGTTCCGCTTCGCCTGTTTCGAGACGATCAGCGAGCGGCGCGGCGGCGAAGACTGGCGGCGTTGGCCGGGGCCACTGCGCGATGGAGAGCCGCTCGCGCTGGCGAGCTTCGCGCGGGAAAACGCGAGCCGCATCCGCTATCATCAATATTTGCAGTGGTTGTGCGAGAGCCAATTCGCGGGGGCGGCGCGAGATGCGGGGAACGCCGGCCTCTCGCTCGGATTTTGCCGCGATCTCGCCGTTGGCGCGGCGCCCGACGGTTGCGAAAGCTGGCGCGGCGCGGCGCATCTTCTCAAGGGCTTTTCGATCGGCGCGCCGCCCGATGGTTTTACGCGAGACGGACAGAACTGGGGTCTGCCGCCGCCAGATCCGCTGCGATGGAAGGCGGAGGGTTGCGAGAGTTTCGGCGAGCTGTTGCGCGCGAACATGCGCCACGCCGGGGCGTTGCGCATCGATCATGTGATGGGTCTGGCGCGGCTCTTCGTCGTGCCCGCGGGAGGCAAGCCGCTGGAGGGCGCCTATCTTTCCTATCCGCTGGACGCTCTGCTCGCGGAGCTCGCGCTCGAATCCAACCGCGCTCAATGCACGGTGATCGGCGAGGACCTCGGCACGCTGCCCTGGGGCTTTTCCGAGCAATTGGCCGACAGTGGAATCTTGAGTTACCGGGTGTTGTGGTTCGAGCGGGAAGGTGATGGCTTCGCGCTCCCGGCGCACTATGCACGAATGTCCATGGCCTGCGTCTCCACCCATGATTTGCCGACGCTCAAGGGATGGTGGGAGAGCTCGGACATCGCCGAGAAGCTGGCGCTTGGCCTGCTGAGCGAACAGGACGCGCGAAAAGAGCGGGAGACGCGGCGCGAGGACCGCCGCCGGCTGCTGGCGGCCCTCGCGGGCGAAGGACTGCTCGCGGAAGGCGTTGGTCCCGACGCGCCCTTCAGCGACGCTCTCGCCGGCGCCGCGCACGCCTATGTGGCGCGCGCGCCCGCGCTGTTGGCGATGGCGCAAGTCGACGATCTGGCCGGCGAAACGGTCGCCGTCAATCTGCCGGGAACCGACCGGGAGCGCCCAAACTGGCGGCGCAAGCTCGACCCAAAAACGGCGGTTCTGTTCGAAAGCGGTCTGGCGCAAGCGATTTTAAGTGGGCTTCGCCGCAATCTGGACTAGATTTCGGCGGCATATCCGCAAAACGCGCGGCTGGAGCGGCAGGAAATTTGGACCCGAATGAAGCAGGCGAGATTGCGTGAATAGCGACAGCTCCCGGCGTCTTTGCCTGGCGCTCGTCGGCGCCCTGTGTCTGCCAGCGGCGCCGTTGCGCGGCGATCCCGCGCTCGTGCAGGATAATCATCAAGACAATCATGGGGCCAGCACGACGGACGGTCCGGAGCTTTCCAGTAAGCGCATGGAATTACGCGGCGTACAGGACACACTCGACGCCTCGGACGAGCAAAGACGCAAGATCGAAAGCGACATCGCGGCGCTTCGAGTCGAGCGCGAACGGCTCAACCAGACCTTGCTCGACGCCACCGCGCGACTGCGCGCCGCCGAGGAAAGCGCCGCCGAGGTCGAGCAAAAGCTCGAATCGCTGAAGGGCGGCGAGAACGCCATCGTGCAATCGCTGCGAAGCCGCAGAGCTCTCGTCGGCGAGGTTCTCATGGTGTTGCAACGCATGGGCCGCCGACCGCCGCCGGCGCTGTTGGCGCGGCCCGAGGATATTTTGGAGGCGATCCGCGCGTCCATGGCGATTGGCGCGGTGCTCCCGCAAATGCGGACGGAAACCGCCGCGCTGCAGGCCGATCTGACGCATTTGCTCGCGTTGCGCGACGACATCCGGACGCAGCAAGCGAAACTGGCGCGCGAAAAGGAGGGACTCGTGTCCCAACGCGCGACGTTGGCTCCGATGATCGAGGCGCGTCAGGAGGCGCTTCAAGAAAAGCAAACCGCGCGAGACGCGCAGGCCGAACGTATCCGGAGGTTGGCGGCTCAGGCGACGAGCATCAAGGATTTGATCGCCCGCATGGAGGGCGAAAGCGAAGCCGCGAGACGCGCGGCGCAGGCGGCGCGCGACGCCGACGCGGCCCGCGAGGCCGCTGACGCCGCCTTGTCGCGCGAGCAGCGGGCCAAGGCGCGGGCGGCGCCCTTCCGGGACTCGGCGCGCCTCGCCCCGGCGGTCGCGTTCGAGCATCTAAAGGCTCGCCTGCCATTGCCGACGACCGGCCCGGGGCTGCGCCGCTTTGGCGCGCCCGACGGCTATGGGGGGACCGAAAAAGGCCTTTCCATCGCCGCGAAGGAAAATGGTATCGTCATTTCGCCCAGCGATGGATGGATCGTCTTTTCCGGGCCATATCGCAGTTATGGACAACTCTTGATCATTAACGCCGGCGCCGGCTATTATGTAGTCTTGGCCGGCATGTCGCGAATCAATGTGAACGTGGGGCAGTTCGTACTGGCGGGCGAACCGGTGGCGAGCATGGGCGACGGGACCGCCCAAACCGCGGCGACGATAGCTATCGGCGCGAAACAGCCTATTTTATACGTCGAGTTCCGCAAGGACGGAACTTCGATAGACCCCGGCCCATGGTGGGCGCGGTCGGACATGCGGAAGGTTGGCGGATGATTCGGAAAACTGCTTTGATTGCCACCGGCATCGCCATCGGCGCCGGATGCGTCGCGCTTGGCCAGCAGACGCGCTCGCTGGTGGGCGGCCCAGCCATGGCCGCCCCCGCGGACACATACAAGAATCTGAGCCTGTTCGGCGACATCTTCGACAAGGTGCGCACCGACTATGTCGAGAAGCCCGACGAGCAGAAGATGGTCGAGGCCGCGATCAACGGCATGCTGACGTCGCTCGATCCGCATTCCAGCTATCTCGACGCCAAGGGCTTCAAGGATATGCGGACCCAGACCGAGGGCAAGTTCGGCGGGCTCGGCATCGAGGTCACGCAAGAGGATGGCTTCGTCAAGGTGGTTTCGCCGATCGCCGACACTCCAGCGTCGCGCGCCGGCATCCAATCGGGCGACCTGATCGCCGGCATCGACGACGAGAACGTTCAAGGTCTGACGCTCAATCAGGCCGTCGAAAAAATGCGCGGCGCCATCAACACGACGGTCAAGCTGACAATCCTGCGCGGCAAGGACAAGCAGAAGCTCGACGTGAAGCTCACCCGCGCCGAAATCCATATCAAATCGGTGAAGTCGCATAAGCAGGACGAGGACATCGGCTATGTCCGCATCTCGCAGTTCAACGAGGAGACCGCGGACGGCCTTAAATCGGCGATGCTCAAGTTCCAGCAGGAGATTCCCGCCGACAAGTTCAAGGGCTATATCATCGATTTGCGCAATAATCCGGGCGGCCTGCTCGACCAATCGATCCAGGTCGTCAACGCGTTCATCGACCACGGCGAGATCGTCTCGACGCGCGGCCGCAACGCCGACGAAACGCAACGCTACAACGCGCGTCCAGGCGGCGATCTCGCCAAGGGCAAGCCCGTGATGGTGCTGATCAATGGCGGCTCCGCCTCGGCCTCGGAGATCGTGGCCGGCGCCTTGCAGGATCATAAGCGCGCAACGCTGATCGGCACGCGCTCCTTCGGCAAGGGGTCCGTCCAGACGATCATTCCGCTGGGCGGGTCCAATGGCGCGCTGCGACTGACCACGGCGCGCTATTACACGCCGTCGGGCCGATCGATCCAGGCCAAGGGCATCGATCCCGACATCAACCTGTTGCAGGACGTGCCGGACGAGCTGAAAGGCAAGGACGACACCAAGGGCGAAGCGTCGCTGAAGGGTCATCTGAAGAATGGCGACGATGAAAAGACCGGTTCGCAAGCCTATGTCCCGCCGGACGAGAAGAAGGACAAGCAGCTGATCGCCGCCGTCGAGCTTTTGCACGGAAAGCCGCGCGCGCAGATCATTCAGGTCGAGCCTCCCAAGGACGCGGCTTCGGGCAAGACTGAAAAAACGGCTAACTAGCCGCGAACGCTGCTCCTCTTCCCGACGCCGGGGAGAGGAGTTTTCGCGCGCCCGGCGTGAGTG
>JBAWEN010000297.1:0-5197 GCA_049591215.1 Methylocystis sp.
CGACAGCGCCGACCGTGGCGTTCAGACTGGTGCGCGCGAGCCCGGTTCCAAAATGAACGCCTAGCCGCGGGCAAGGTCATCGGTCCATTGCCCTGACGCGTTGGCCAAATACATAGCGGCGATGCCATCAGACGCATGAAACTCCGCTAGACCTTTGCATAGACGTTCAACGTCTTAAACGGCTCGGCCGCACGAAGTGCTTTCGCGTCGACGGCGGCGTCGAAGAGGGGCCGGGCCTTATCCCAAGTCCGTGACCTCGTATAGGCGATGATCTGTCCGCCCGGCTTGAGCTTCTCGATCATCAGACCGAGAAGTTTCCTATCGTCGAGGGGCGCATAGGCGGATTTGACAGGGTGCCAATACTCGCACAAATGAAACAAGGTGACGATGTCGAACGTCGGTAAGCTTGCACCATCGAGCGTGTATATGTCAGTGAAGATCACTTTGTAAAAGCGCGCGAGACGTGGGCTCTGTATGATTAGATCGATGTAGTCGGCGTGCTCTTCGGGAGAGGCCGTCACCGCAAGGACATAATTTGGGTTGCCTCGACCCAATTCTCCGGCTCCAACTAAGTGATGGGCCCCAGTCCCAAAGTGAAAAATTGATTTTCCGCCAATGTCTCTCGACGCCAAATATTCCCGAAAATGAATGTCGCACGGACATTCCTCTTCGGATAGCGGCCAATAACCGAGACCGTCTGGGCTCTCGGGAGAGTAGTAGTTCATCCGTTGGCCGCCATCGATTAGAGTTCGCGCTCTTCTCCGAAGCGATTCGAAGAAAGGCTCAAGTGGGGTGCGCATTAAGCGTCTCTTCTTTGAGGAGCGACGCGCGACGCAACATTTCGCGCTCGCTGTTGGCGTGTGGACGTCGTTTACAAGCGAAGCTTTCTGGCTTAATAACCGACGATGTGATCGTTAGTTCTAAGTCGAGCGGAAGGCGCGGCGAGAAGGGCGT
Source organism: Methylocystis sp. (assembly GCA_049591215.1). Taxonomy (GTDB): domain Bacteria; phylum Pseudomonadota; class Alphaproteobacteria; order Rhizobiales; family Beijerinckiaceae; genus Methylocystis. Next base: position 955 of record JBAWEN010000297.1, read on the forward strand.
TCGGCGAGCGCGGCGCAGATCGACCGAATCATCTAAAAGACATCGGCGAAGCTGCGCAGTGAAACGCCGATGCAAATGACTCATGCGTGATGCCTATTTCTCGTGCAACGTCTGACTATCGAGGACAATTGCGACGCCGTCAAGTCCAGAAGGTGACCCAAAATTCGCGATTGGCTTTTGGACGACGCGGGCGCGCGGGGCTGATAGTGGGTTTCAACCCCATTTTTCGTCGCGCGGCAGGCGCCGGCGGCGCGCCGGGTCTCATGATAGCGGTCTTGGCCGTCTTCTTTGGCATTCGGGAGGTGTTTTGCGCGCAGATCCGCCATCGACAGCTTCCGTTTGGCGTGTTGGATAGCGAAAATGGACGCGCCCGACGCCGACAGCCTGGAGGAGGCAGGCGGCAAGCTGCTCACCTTCACGCGCCCGCACGCCGATTTATTCGGCAACCTCGGCCGGGCTTGGCTGCTTAAACAGCCTCTTCCCGACGACGAACGGATTGCGATCGAGCGTCACATGGGCGAACTCGACCGGCTGGGAGACGAGCTGACGGCACTCGACAAGGAGATAGCAGGAACAGCCATGCTCGAGCCATGTTGGTCGAGGCTGCATGGGCAGCCGCGAAGACGCCAGGGCCGCACTTCGGGATCAAGTAAGCATACAAGATCGAATGGACCTCGTTTTATCCGCGTCCGATGCCGGACGACTTGATAGCGGCGGCCAACAAGCCGACGCATCCGCTCGGTTCTCGCATCCGGCGTCCAGATCTCCGGCAAATATCCAGCTGCATTCTCTTCATGCAGGCGTTCGATTGCATTCGTAACCAGTATGAAGATTCCGGCGCCAATGCCCACCTGCGTTCATCGAGAACAAGGCGTATGGCGCCTCAAACGCAGGATCAAGACGCAAACCGTGCCGCCCTGTGCCGAAATCGGCGGCATGTTGTTCTGGGCGCTGATGGCGTCAGACCAGATCGTCATGCGGAAAGTCGACGGCTGGCGAAGCCTCGCCGAAAGGCCCGCCGATCAAATAATTGACCTTGCTGCTTGATCGGATAGCATCATGCGGCTTGGAGACGCGTCAACGATTCTCAACACACGCCGCGACGGCATCTAACCCGGTCGTTCCGGCACCAGATCAACCTTGCCACGAAGCGCAATCTCTGAACCCATGTGCGCATGGATCGCGCTGATTTTCAGCGCCTCAGCAAGGACGAGTTGATTGAACTGGCGATCCAGCGTAATAGCAGCTACTCGAATCTGGATAACGGCCAAACGACTTTCGCCAAAGAGGGCGCAACCTCTGGCGTGGCGTTTATCGAGAAGCTCCAATTACAAATTACTCGATAGGAAGATGCGCTATTTAGATGTTACCGAGCCGGATGCGACAGTCGAGCCGTTCGCAACGGCTGCGCGAAGTGGTATGTTTTAGCCATGCTGTCATTGCGGACAATTTCAGATTTGTCATTGAACTCGATCGATGCGTCGGATGTCGCTGTTGTCGTCGCTCATCCTGATGACGAAACCATCGGCTGTGGCGCACTGCTTTCGCGTCTTGAGAACGTGACCGTAATTTTGGTTACCGATGGCTCACCGTGCAGCGGCGCGGACGCTCTTCGGGCGGGATTCGAAACGCCTCTTGCTTATGGACAGGCGCGGTCGCGTGAATTGAAGAAGGCTCTCGCCGTCGCAGGGGTGGATGAAACGCAAATCATCGAACTCGGGGTTCCCGACCAGAAGGTCTGCCGGTCGCTGGCGTCGATCAGCCAGCGCCTCGCATCGCTATTTGAGAGCAAAGGCATAACGACAGTTCTGACGCATGCATTCGAGGGCGGCCACCCGGATCACGACGGCGTTGCCTTATGCGTCCACGCCGCGGGGTCCCTTCTCAAAGACCGCGCGCCGACACTGATCGAAATGCCGTACTATCATCTTGAAGCCGACAGAATGGCGGCTCAGACCTTCTGCGACGGCGAGGACGAGATCGTCGTCGCAGCTTCGCCTCATCAACGCCAGATCAAGATGAAGATGATGGCCGCGCATGCGAGCCAGTCCGAAACGCTGCGGGCTTTCAGCGCCGAGGTGGAACGCTACCGGCGCGCTAGGCCATATGATTTCCGAACGCTTCCGAACGGGGGGCGAATTTTCTATTCACGCTTCGATTGTGGCTTCCACCCACACGAATGGTCTCCGTTGGCGTGCAAGGCTCTCCGGGCTATCGAGTTGGAGGGGGAGGCCCGCTCCCGCGGAGCCCTGGCGTCGATTGCAGCTTTTTTTATTCGTAGTGGTCGACGCCTTAAGCTGAGCCGAGAAGCGAGGATCTTCGCTCGCTGCCGCATTCGAAATTCGGGCGGCCATGGATCAGAAGCTCAACATCGTGACGAAAGGCGATTTTCGATGACCCCCAGCAATGCCAAAATCCAGGGCTACATCGCGTCCGAACTTCAAAACGAGATCATCGAACTCGAGAGACGCATTGCTGTTTTAGAGACTTGCGGAACGCCACCGTCGACGTTTCTCGTTCGCAAGCTCAAGGAGTTCTACTGGACGGTGACGCGACTCTCGGGATTCGGCCATTGGCATGAAGGACTGACCGCTGAGGAGGCGGCGCTCGTCAATGGGAAGAGAAATTTGAATCTATTCCCGGGCGCGACATGCGAGCGGTTAAACGGGGTCTCTTTCGCGCAGCCGGGGCAACGGCTTCTCATCGACGTAACCGACACCATTTCATGCGGCTTTGTTAGCGGCGTTCAACGTGTCGTTCGCCAACTCGCAAAAGGGGCGATGGAAAGCGGCGTCGGAATTCCGGTTTTTATTCAGGATGGGGAGTTGTGTTACCTTCAGAGTTCAACGGCTCCCAAGAAAATCGAAATTGTCGAAGGCGACAAATTCATAATGGCGGACGCGAGTTGGAATGATGTTCCGGCATGCCGGAAGGCCATGGAACGGACGTCTCGAAGGGGCGGCTCGAACATCGTCATTCTGCATGACATCCATCCGCTTCTCTATCCGGGGCTTTTTCACCCGGACAATGTCCGGAATTGCCTGAGTTGGTTTGATGCGATCGTGCTCAACAGCGACGCCTTGGTCGCCGTGTCGAAAAGCGCCGCCGAAGAATTTTTGGCCTATGTGGTCGCCAACGAAAAGACGGTCAATCCCAAAATGCTAGTAGGCTGGCAACATCTCGGCGCTGATTTCGAAATCGAGATCGACGAGGCGCCGTCGTCGCAGATCATGCACCTTTGCGCCGGAGGAGCGCCGTTTTTCTTGAGCGTCAGCACGCTGGAGCCGAAGAAGGGATACACTATCGCGCTCGACGCGATGGAGCACTTATGGGAGCGGGGCGTCGACGCTCGCTACATAATCGTGGGGCGCTATGGTTGGAACACACACGCGCTGGAGCGTCGTATCCGGTCGCATCCCGAATTCAATAAGCGGCTCTTCTGGCTCGGCCAAGTCAGCGACGCGGATCTGCAGCATCTGTATAAGAATGCGCATAGTTTGATCTTCGCGTCGGTGGCCGAAGGATTCGGATTGCCGCTGATCGAGGCGGCCAATTTCGGTCTTCCGGCGATTGTGAGCGATATTCCCGTGTTTAGGGAAGTCGGCGACGGCGTGGCCAGCTATTTCGAGGTGGCGGATAGCGAAAGCCTCGCCATGCGTCTCGACGAAGCGCTCTTGCGCAAAAAGGCGTCGAATGCGCTGCCGCCCATTCTGAAATGGCGACAGTCGACCGATGAGCTGTTCAAGCTCATCAAGACTCACGCTTATCAGTTCGGGGCGCAGGCATCAGAGCGCGGAGGCCAACCGCGGAGAGGTCCGCTGGCCGGCGCAAGCACGCGCAGGCAAAGCCGATTTTGACGCCATTCCAGTTCAGCGTCTTGGACAGAGCCGGCCTCGCAAATTTGAACAGATCGCTAAGTGGATTTTCTGCCTGACAGCGGCGAGCATGATCGCCGCGAATCAGGAGTTACGATGACGAAGCGCACGCGCCGGAACCACGCACCGGCGTTCAAGGCGAAAGTGGCTCTGGCCGCACTGAAGGGCGAGCAGACGCTGGGCGACCCGACAGGCTCTCTCGCATCGCGTGTCGATCACGATGGAGACGGATTTTTGCGTCGAGGCGTTGGAGGAGGCGCTGGCCAAGCACGGCAAGCCGGAAATCTTCAACACGGATCAAGGCAGCCAGTTCACCAGCGAGGGCTTCACGGGCGTGACGGGCGTGCTGATTAGGCATGGCGTAGCAA
>JBAWEN010000298.1:0-4334 GCA_049591215.1 Methylocystis sp.
CGCAAATCTCGAATGCAAGGTGGTCGACACGCGCCTCGTGAACAAATTCGGCCTATTTGTTCTGGAGGTGGTGAAATCGTGGATTGACCCAACTCAAAACAATCCCAAAACTATTCACCATAGGGGCTTCGGCGAATTCGTCGTCGACGGCGAAACGATCACACTGAAGTCCAAGATGCCCTGAGATGACGGATTAAGCGGGTCGCGACGCGTTTAAACGAAAGTGAATCGCGGGGGATTCCTGAGAATCGCTCGCATCTTACGATTCCCGCCGCGTTAAGGTGGCGGCTGGCTTGGCGAAAAAGTCGGGGGAAGCCGATGGGCGAACCGGGCGGGAATTGCGCTCCTCGTTGGGAATGGCGCACCTTTGGCGCCGGACTGCCGGAAATCGAAGCCAAGCTCGGTCCGACCACGCGGATCGCCCTGCGGCGCAGTGGCGAAATCTATTTGTTGAGCTTTGCCACGCCACATAGCGCGAAGATTCGCGGCGGCGCGCTTGAGGTCAAGCGATTGCTACAGGTCGCCTCCAGCGGGCTCGAGCAATGGACTCTCGCGTTCAAGGAACGCTTTCCGCTTTCGGCGCCCATGTTGCGGTCCGCGTTCGCCGCGCTCGATCTTCGACCGATCGCGACACGGCGAGACGTATATGATTTTGAAGAGTTTTTGTCAGAGGCGGGCTCAAACGACGAGTCGATGCGGGCCGTTGAGGTGAAGAAGACGCGTCATCAATTCACGTATCGCGACTGCGCCGCCGAATTTGATCGCGTGCATATCGGTCCTGTCGCGCGGGAGAGCTTCTGTATCGAAAGTGAAAACCCATCGAAGCTTATCGCCGCCGTCCACGAGATGGGGCTCGATCCTCACGCCAATATTAATTTCCCCAAGGGGATTGAGCGAGCCTTGGCGCTCTCGACGTGGGCTGGCTAGCGCGCCTGAGGCGCCGCCGGCCCGGATACGACAGGAATGAAGCCGGGATAATTCCCGTCCAGCGGTCGTCGAATCCGATGCGACAAATTGCCCGAACGATAACGGCGGTTGGCGATACGAAACAGCGCCTCGGCGGTCAACCGGGTCGAGGGTTGCTACCCAACCCAACGGATTTCGGGATCGTTTCGAGAAACCGTCGGTGGGGTGGTGTTTGGAACGCCGACGATGATCGGAGCGACGACAACATGGGAAACCGGGACGCCGAGCGTCTCCTTGCCTTGCGGCGTATCGAGCCATGCTTGCGCCAACCCAATCCAACAAGAACCAAGCCCCATGCCGTGGGCGGCGAGCATGAGATTCTCCGCCGCCAGAGCGCAATCCTCGGCTATCCACGGGCCTCGCTCAATCGCCGAGATCACGATCAAAACGGGGGCGCGGTAAAATACATGGAAATCCGGGTTGGCCAGGCTCTCGTAAAGGTGCGCCGGCAGGGCCACGGGTCTGACGTTCAGCATATGGGCCTTGGCGTCATGCGAAATTCGATCAAGCAGACGCGTGTCTCGAACAACCGAGAAGGACCACGGCTGTTGATTGATCGCGCTTGGCGCGTGGATCGCCGCTTCAATCAAGCGCGTGATCGTTTCCTGGGGTAAAGGATCCGTTCGGTAATCCCGAACGGAGCGACGCCCGAAAATTGCATCCGTGAGTTCCATGATCGAGTCCCGCCTTTGATGGCCAATGACCGGGATTGAGACTGACTCCGCCTGGACTTCGCCGCAAGAGCGATCTCTTTCATCGCCGTTCAGCCGAACTGACTGTCGTGTCGCGGGCGCGATGGCGCCCACGCATTCGAGTTGCGCCCCGTTAACGGATCGGACACGTATTCCTCGCCCGAATCGCGCGACCCTGATTCGGGCGGTGTTTGTTCGGCTTGCGTGCGGATATTCCAAAAGCGGGACGGCGAGATGGAAGGTCCCGCAAGATTTGAAAAAAGGGCTTGGATTTGTCGCCGCGGAGCTCATGGCCGAGCGAAATCCGCGCGGACGGCCGGTCGCATGAACTCAAGGAAATCGTTTTGTCGCGCCTCTTACCGTCAGGGGATCGCGGGGCTATATCTCAAGCTGATCTTGCTCGCTCTTGGAGACAGTTGATGGCGAAATTCATGACCATCCCGACGGCCCTCATTGTCTCGATCGCCTTCTTGCTTCCCGCCGGAGCGCAATCAGTGGATCCATCCGTGGGTCGACATCTCGCCGAGACGACATGCGGCGCGTGTCATCAGATTGGATCGGAGGCGCCGCCCCAAGGCGCGAAACCCGTCGCGCCGAGTTTCCAGGACATCAGTCGCATGCCGTCGACGAACGAACTCGCGATCAAGGTTTTCCTTCGCTCGTCGCATCCGACAATGCCGAACATCATACTGAGCCCTGAAGAGATTGATTCCGTCGCCGCCTATATCGTCGGCCTGGCGGGAAAATAGGCTTCCGTCGCGACGAGCGCGTGCGCCCGGCGCCGCCTCGAAGACCCCGCCGCTCGACAACATGGCCTTCGTTCGCGGGATTAAGTCGGGCCATGCCGCCGCCGGATTCTCTCGCCGCTATTGTTGTTGGGCGGGGGGCTCGGGCGCTGGGGTTTGCTCGGCCGGCTTCGGCTTCGGCTTCGCTTTTTTGACCGGAGGCTTCGGATGAGGTTTGGCGACGGGCGCCTTTTTGGCGACGGGTTTTGCTTGCGCGACCTCTTCCGCGTTCGACGGCGTCGCGCTCATGGCGGCGGCCGCGGGCTCGGCGCTCGGAACCGCCTGGCTGTTGGAGCTTTCCGCTTGGGTTGCGCTCGGAAAGGCGGCGTTGGCGTCCGGCATGTCCGGCATATCTTTCTGACTTGCGGCGTCGACGGCGGGAGCTTCGGCCGCTGGCTCGGCGGGGACCGCCGATTGGATTTCCTTGGGCGCCGCCTCGAGCGCTGTTGGGGCCGCCACGTCTGACGGCGCCTTGGCTTTATGCTCGATCGCGGCCCACTCACGATGCACGAGGCCGCTGATTTCGTCGAACTTGCTATCCACGAACGCGCGGAACTCATCGGCCTTGTCGGGCGGCGTGGCGTAAACGCCCGCGCCAAAGCCGATCGCGCCCGAGATCGCGGCCGTGATCAATGTCGGTACAATGCGCCGGGCCATTTTTCTGTCCTCCTTGAATGAATTATCCCAAACTTCCGTGAGGGGCGGCGTAGTCAACACCCCGCTGTCGTTGGACTAGTATGGCGAAGAGGCAGGATTGAGGCCATGGGCTGCGGCGGCGCGGGGAACGCGTGCGCGTGGAGCAAAGTCGGCGGCGCATTGTCGCGCCGTTTGCCTTTCAAGTGCTTGAAGTCGCGCACCGCGCCGCCACGAACCGGGGCGTCAATCGGTCGCATTGATTCGGGAAGCGGCCAAAATTACCTGTGCGCCACATCCCTCCTATCCTTGAGACTTAGCCCGGCCCCGCGCCGGGCTGCTTTTTTTTATTTTCCTCGAGGCGGCGCTTGGCTCGTCCCCCGCCTGTCGTTCGAGCTTCGATGGACTCCGGGCATCACCCCACAGCCTCGCTATTTTGACGGCGCCACGTTTAGACGGGGATCGCTCCTTGGGTCGACATAATCGAAGTCCCAAGGCCCGATCGCGTTGATCTGAATGACCGTCTCTTCGTCGACGAAGGCGTAGTGGACGACGCCGGCGGGCATCGACGAGAAGCTGCCAGCCGGCAACGATTCGACCTTGGCGCGATCCGCCGCTGGCCCCATGCCCAAATCGAGCTTGCCCGAGATGACCGTGAGAATCTCGGGTTTGGAATGCATATGTGGAGCTATGCGATAGTCCTTTGGCGCCTTGATTCGAAGCGCGAACATGCCCTCTTTCGCTGGGTCGCCGAACAGCACCGCCGCCTCTGCTCCCGCCGGCAGCGAGGAAGGCGCCGGTCCCCATTTTATGTCCCCCGGCAGGTAAACCTTATGCGTGCCTACCGTCTCGGCGACAGCCGCTGAACCGCACGCGAGAACTACGCCGATCATCAGGATTACGCGCGCTCGTTTCATGAACTCCTCCCACGACACAATTGAGCCATGACCTAAATAGCGCTCGCTTCGGCGTCATCCACGCGCCACTGAGCCGGCCCGGCAAATTTGGACAGTTCGATAAGTGGATTTTCTGCCTGACAGCGGCGAGCATGATCGCCGCTGTCAGGAGTTACGATGACGAAGCGCACGCGCCGGAACCACGCACCGGCCTTCAAGGCGAAAGTGGCCCTGGCCGCGCTCAAGGGCGAGAAGACGTTGGCCGAATTGGCTCAGCAGCTCGATATTCATCCCAATCAGATCATGCAATGGAAAGGCCAGCTTCTCGAAGGGGCGGCTGGCGTATTTGGGCAGGACAAGAG
>JBAWEN010000299.1:0-2181 GCA_049591215.1 Methylocystis sp.
CGTCAGAGCCCGTTCCTGACGAATAATGGGACGCGGCACGGACGCCTCAGGGCGGTGCATTCCTTTGTTCAGGCGTGATGCATTTTCTCTGCGGCTCGACGATGCAAAATCACTCCGGCGTTGACACATGGCGATCATTCGGCCGTCTTCAGTGAAAAGTCCGGAACCGGAACCGCCGTAACCATCGTTGCAGTCGTGCCTAGCTTTCCTGGCGTGCGCTTCGGTCGGTTCATCAACGGCGTGTATCGTGCATTCCTCCACCGTCGACTCCAAGCGAGAGTTGGAATGCCCCGCGGGAGAAACCATAACGACCCTCATTTCCGCGCCGGTCGCCACGAAGGACGCATCGGGAATGGGTTGCGGCGTTACGCCGCGCGCGACCGGTTGCGTGAGGCGAAGCAAAGCCCAGTCGTCGGTGATGTGGAGCGACTTCGACTCAACGCTCGCGCCAATCCGAAGGCTATCGGCCGCGAAATAATAGTCAGCCCCCTTAATGCGGAAGAAGCAGTCCGTAACCGAACGAGTTGGGACAAGTTTGCGATCAACAAAATTATGGGCGTTCAAAACGACCAGATTTGGGGACCCGATCAGCCACGCCGCGGCCGCGCGTTCTAGCGTTCCAAATTCCGAGAAACACATAAGCGCTCCGGCGCCGGGATACCTATTTTCGTCGAGCTCGGCGAAAGGTCGCCTGCCATCGCGCGGATAAAGCGAGGCATCGATAATGCGGCTGAACTGAAAACGATGTGAAATCATTATCGACGCCATGGTGATCATCAGGAGCAGCGCGGCAAGCGCCTCAGGGCGAAGCAACGTCGACCTCCCGGCGACGGTTCGTATCTCCTGCTTGAGCGCGTGGGTTCGCATCGTGGGTGCGTTGCGGGTCGATTTAGGCATGTCGAAACTGTGCTTCAGTTCATGAAAAAAAGCGACCCTCCCCACGCGCATGTCCAATTCCGCGATGAAGACAAGCAGGGGACGAAACATCCGAAGACGCCAACGCGGGGTCGGGCGCCGCGCCGTCGAATATCGCGCTCGGCGGCGATTGGGAAGTATTTCGGATCGAATTGCCTTATTTTCCCGAGCGATATTACCAATAAATCATGCAGACAGCCGTGCTTCGACAAACTTATATGAATAGGCATCGCCTCTTCCGCAATGCACCGTGCGTGTGAAGCGAGGAAGAAGCGATCACCGATCAAAAAAAGATGGCTCCGAAAAGAACGAGAGACATCGCTGTCATGAGGCGACGCCGCGGTTCGAAGACGCGCCCGTCGCGGGAGGAATCGTCAATGAAGAAGCTGGTCAATTCGGTTTCGTTGCTATGCATCTGCCTCGCCGTCCCGCTCGTGACGTCGGCGGCTCGCGCGGAGGACAAGCTCCAGGCTCTGTCCAACAGCGAAGACAATTGGGCGATGCAGGGGAAAAATTACAGCTCCAACCACTATAGCACCCTGACTCAAATCAACGCGGAAAACGTCAAGAACCTGAAGGTTTCCTGGTCGTTCTCGACTGGCCTTCTCAGCGGCCACGAAGGCGCGCCGCTCGTCGTCGACGGCAAAATGTATATCCATACGTCGTTCCCCAACAACACCTTCGCCCTGAACCTCGACGACCCAACTCGCATCCTCTGGCAGGACAAACCCAAGCAGAGCGCAGCCGCTCGCGCCGTCGCCTGCTGCGACATCGTCAATCGCGGACTCGCCTACTGGCCCGGCGATGGCAAAGCGCCGTCGCTCATAATCAAGACTCTGCTCGATGGCAACGTCGTCGCGTTGAATGCGGAGACCGGCGCGATATATTGGAAGATCGAAAATTCGGATTTCAAAGTGGGTTCGACGCTCACCGTCGCGCCGCACGTATATAAGAACATCGTTTTGATCGGCAGTTCCGGCGCCGAACTCGGCGTTCGCGGATATATGACGGCTTACGACGTGCGCACCGGCGAACAGAAATGGCGCGCATACGCGACCGGCCCGGACTCGGACGTGCTGATCGGCGACGACTTCAATAAGGCCAATCCGCATTACGGTCAGAAGGGACTCGGAACCTCGACCTGGGAAGGCGATGCCTGGAAGATTGGCGGCGGCACCAATTGGGGTTGGTTCGCCTATGATCCGGACACAAATCTTGTTTACTATGGAAGCGGCAATCCGGCGCCGTGGAACGAGACGATGCGTC
>JBAWEN010000300.1:0-3763 GCA_049591215.1 Methylocystis sp.
CCCCAATTCGAGGCGTGAAGGTCTCTCAACTTTTGTTATGGTGCAAGCGGCGGCTCCTGGCGTGAACCCGCAGCGCCAGAATGCGCTTGCCCCGGCGGCAATGGGAGGACGAGGGGACACGTTCGAACATTGCGCTCGTGGCGCAGGCTGACCCCGAGCGGACCTTCTGAACTCCCCAGCAACTGCCAAAAGATATCCTCCAGGGGTGGGCCACACGGGAGTGGACCACATAGGGGGCGACCAGAACATTGGGGATGGATCACGTCGCCGCTTTGCGAAAAAGGCCGCCGGAAGTCCCTCCGGCGGCTGGTGAGCCTCACATTCAGTGCTAAATGGGCAAATGAAGCGGCAACATACGAGCGCGTAGAAGTTCGGCGCCCGCTCAACCGTACATTGCGCTCTTAAGCGTCTTCAATTTATTGATTTGCCCTTCCGCCTGGCCGTTGCTCCAGCACTCGGTCACAACGTTCTTCACAGCGTCGATATCTCTTCGCAACATGCGCGCAAAGCGCTGCATCGCGTAAATGCCTGATTGCTGCGCGCCGACCAGCCAAACGTCGAGCGTTTCGGTGTCTTTTCCCGTTATTCGCAATTCGCCCTCGCGTTGTGCAGAGATTTGCGCGCACTATTTCCGCAGCTCGGCCGTCGACAAGGCGACGACGCGCCGCGCAAAAATCGCGGCGATTAGCCAATGCGTGAACTAGACGCCCCTCGCAATCCCGATTTCGCGAGAGAGGCTTTCGGCGTTTGGAACGGAATTGCTAGCATAACGTTTGTGAAGTGCGTGGCTCAGGCGCAGTTTGTCGGTTCGGCGAAACGAAGCCGGTTTTGAGATGCAAATCGTCGGGCCATCGCAGAATGTCGCGCGCCGGTTTCCAACCGGATAGGGGGCAGCGCAACGGCAATTTGACATTTCGTCGGCGAGGCGCCTGATGTTCTCGCGGCGGGCCTCATCGCCGGCGGCTATACTCTCTCGGGTTTATGGGCGATTGAGCTTTTTGTCGGGGTCATCTGATCCTCAGGGGCGTTGCGATCGCGCTTCGGGGCTGAACCCCATTTCCGAATGAACGGTGGCGGAGCCTGCGATGCAGCTCGGAACGGATTTTATCCTGGATGCCTTAGCCTGCGAAGGCGCGAACCATCTGTTCATGGTTCCTGGCGGGCTCATTGACCCTTTTCTCCCCGCTCTCGGCAGACAAAAGGCGCTGACGCCGATCATCGCGGCGCAAGAGGGCGGGGCGGCTTATATGGCCGACGGTTATGCGCGGGGAAGCGGGAATTTCGGGGCCGTCTTGTGCATCGGCGGCCCGGGCCTCGCCAACGCCGTGACGGCGATCGCCACGGCGCAAACCGACGGCTCGCCTGTGTTCATCATGAGCGGCGAGGTCAGCAGCGTCCTCGAGGGACTTGGCATGTTTCAAGACGCCAGTCCGCAGACGCTCGATGACGTCACGATCTTGAAGCCGATCGTCCGCTACTCCTCTTCCGTCGACAATCCGAGGAGCCTGCCGCATCTCTTCAAGCACGGGATGCTGCTGCTTCGGACCCCGCCCCGCGGGCCCGTCCATCTGTCCCTGCCCGGCGACTGCCTGACCAGCGAAGTCTCGGCGAAATATGCAAAGGTCGAGGCGGCTCTGAGCACTTCCGATCCGCTCTCTCTCACGGCGGCAAAATCATCGCTGCGGCATTTTCATCGCGCGGGCGGCGCCGCGCCGGAGAAGATCGTAATCCTGGCCGGCGCGGGCGTCGAGCACGCCCATGCGGCGCGGGCGCTGAAAGAATTCGCGGAGCTGTGGGGGATTCCGGTCGCCACGACTTTGAGGAGCAAGGGCGTGCTCCCCGAGGATCACCCTCTCTCGCTCGGCGTCTTCGGCTATGCAGGAACGCATCATGCCCGCATGGCGCTGCTGGATGCGCCGCTCGACTTACTGATTGTCCTGGGGTCGGGCCTGAACGAACGCGACACCATGCATTGGGCGCTGCAAATCGCGCCCCAAGCCTCGATCAGCGTCAATCTCGCGCCAGCGAACATCGGCATGCATGCGCAAGACGGCGGCGTCGTCGGAGACTGCGGCGCCTATTTGAGGTATTTGCTCGATCACGGCGACGAATTGAGACCCTCGCTGGAGGCGACGCGCGCGGCGCGCTCCGCCTGGCTCGCCGGGATTCGCTCGAAGGATCGATTGCAGGACATCGAGAACTGCGCCAGCGACGCCGCGCCCATTCATCCGGCGCGCGTCATCCGCGAATTGAGGAAAGCGCTCCCGCGTGACGGCGTGCTCGTGGTCGACTCCGGCGCTCACCGCGCCTTCGCGGGCCACTACTGGGAAGCCTACGAACCGCGAACCTATATTTCGGCGACAAATCTCGGTCCGATGGGGTGGGCCATCCCCGCCGCGGTCGGCGTTCAATGCGCGCGCCCGCTGCGCAGGGTCGCCGTGATCACCGGCGACGGCTGCATGCGCATGAACGGAATAGAGGTTTCCACCGCGGCGCGCTATCGCTTGCCGATCGTCTTCGTCGTGATCAACAACGCCGCGCTCGGTAATGTCTGGCTGCGCGCGCATAAGTTCGGCGCGGTTCCCGACGAACTGACGCGCTTGCCCGACCATGACTGGGCTGGTTTCGCCAGGTCGTTGGGCTGTCGCGGCGAAACGGTCCGCGATCCGGCAGATCTCGCCGGCGCCTTCGAGCGCGCGCTCGAGGGCGAAGGTCCATGTCTCGTCGACGTGAAGGCCGACAAGGCGTTTGCGACCCCGGTCGAGGATTGGGCGGCGGCCATCGCGGCCTATTCCTTTCACGAGTGAAAAAGAGGCGTTTATGGCGCGCTTGCCCTTCGACCCCGCGACGCTCTCGCCCTCCGACCTCGCCCTGTACAACCTCATGGTCGAGCGACGGAACGCCCAGGGCGCGGGCTTCGGGGGACCCTATCGCGCGTTGATGAATCATCCCCAGCTTTGCGAGAAGATCGAGGACCTGGGTTATTTTCTGAAATTCCAGGGAAGCCTTCCCCGTGACGTCTATCAGTTCGTGGTCCTTTGCGTCGCAAGAAGCACGGGGGCCGCATTCGAATGGAGCGACCACGTCGAGCACGCCAAGGCGGCGGGCGTACCTCTATCGGCCATCGACGCCCTTCGGCGGAACGGACTCTCGCACGGCGACTTTCCCGCGCCTTTCGATCTCGTCGCCGAAGCGCTGGGCTCGACTTTGTGCTGGAAGGAGGTTCCGGGGGCGCTTCAAAGACAGCTCATTGAGCGATACGGCGTTCAAGGCCTCGTCGAGCTGGTCGTCCTATCCGGCTTTTACCAGATGTTCTCGGCGATCAATCAGGGCTTCGCCATTTCCGCGCCGGACGGCGCTTCTGACCCGTTCGCCTGATTTACAAGACTTCGCGATTCGTCATCGCGAAATCGCGCTATGTCGCACGGGGCGTCTAGAACTTGACTCAGCAATTGAAACGCAAGACGAGGTGCCGGCAAGAACATATCGAAAACCGCCCAACGCACGACACCACTTTTGGCCGAAGGTTGATTGCCATAACCGCCTGCCAACCGGTGCCGAATTGCCGTTGACGTGGTCGGACCTCGGCATCACTGTGCCGATGCTGAGCGACCGCGCCGCCGCCGACATGAGGAAATGCTAGAACATGAGAGCCTCGCCATGAGAACATAACATGAATATTCTCGGCGAGATCGTGACGCCTGACAAGCGATGGTGGCGGTTGCTACATGAGACCACAAATTTGCGCCACGCGCTGCACCGC
>JBAWEN010000301.1:0-2745 GCA_049591215.1 Methylocystis sp.
GTCATTATCGCTATGTCATCGACAATCGCCGCGCGCCGCTGGCGCTGAACCTCGGCCGCGCCTGGCACGTCAAGCGCGCGCTCGACGCGGAGGCGATGCACGCGGCGGCGCGAACGCTGATCGGCAAGTTCGATTTCACGACCTTTCGCGCGAGCGAATGCCAGGCGAAATCGCCGATCCGCACGCTCGACCGGCTCGATGTGCGGCGCGACGGCGAGATCATTGAAATCCTCGCCAGCGCGCAATCGTTTCTGCACAATCAGGTGCGCTCGCTGGTCGGGTCGCTGGAGCATGTCGGTAGCGGCAAATGGCGGATCGAGGACTTGCGCCACGCGTTGGAGGCGCGCGACCGCGCCCGCTGCGGACAGGTGGCGCCGCCGCAAGGGCTCTATCTCGTCGCGGTTGATTATTGAGCGCGCGGCGTTACGTTCTGGCGCGTTTGACGCGAGGGAGCCGTCCATGAAATTGTTGACGCTGACGGCGAAGGCGCTGCTTGGTCTTTATTGCGCGGCGCTGCTCGGACTGGCGTTGTTCCAGCGCGATCTTCAATATCATCCCGGCGCCGCCATTGTCGCGCCGGCGCAGGCCGGGCTGGCGACGATCGAGACGCTGAAGCTCGCCAGCGGCGACGGCGAGACGCTGGTCGCCTGGTATGCGCCGCCGGCCCGCGACGATCTCCCGCTGATCCTTTATTACCACGGCAATAGCGGCGTGCTGGCGGATCGCGCCGCGCGCTTCCGCCGGCTCGTCGCGAGCGGCTATGGGCTGCTGGCCGTGTCCTATCGCGGCTATGGCGGCTCGACCGGGACGCCGACGCAGGACGGAATTCTGCTCGACGCCGAGGCCGCCTACAACGAGGCGCTAAGGCGCGGCGTCAAAGGCCGGCGTCTGCTGATATTCGGCGAGTCGCTCGGCACGGGCGTCGCGACGATCATCGCCTCGCGGCACGAGGCCGCGGCGCTGGTGCTCGACGCTCCCTATGTTTCGGCGCTGGATGTCGCCGGCGGCCGCTATCCGATTTTTCCGGTTGGGCTTGTGATGCGCGACACCTTCCGCTCGGACCTCGCCATCGCGGATGTCCACATGCCCGTGCTGATGATGCATGGCGAAGAGGATTGGATTATCCCGATCGCCTCGGGCCGGAAATTATTCGAACTCGCGCATGAGCCCAAGCAGTTCATCGCGGTTCCCGGCGCGGGGCATCTGGTGATGGGGCTGGATAATGTTTACCCGCGCGTAAAGGCGTTTATCGACGCCAATACGGCGGGGGCGCGCTGAATCCACCGGTTGTGTTTAAGAGCGAGCCTGAAGGCTCGCGCTCCGGCGCCCGGGACCGCGTGCCCAAGGTCTCGCTCCCCGGCTAAAGCCACTCCGGCACATGGTCGAGCGCGATCAATTGCTCGATGCTTTCGCGCGGGCGGATCACCGCGAAGCGCCCGCCGTCGACCAGCACCTCGGGTACCAGCGGGCGCGAATTATAGGTGCCGGATTGCACCGCGCCATAGGCGCCGGCGGTCAGCACGGCGAGGAGATCGCCGGGCTTGGGTTCCGCCATATCGCGATGCAGCCCGAGATAATCGCCGGTCTCGCAGACCGGCCCCACGATGTCGGCGACGTAATTGGCGCTGTTCGCGCGCTGCGCCACCGGGACAATCTCGTGAAAGGCGTCGTAGAGCGTCGGGCGGATGAGGTCGTTCATGCCGGCGTCGACGATGACGAAATTCTTGGCCTCGCCGTGCTTCACATAGATGACGCGCGTGACCAAAATGCCGGCGTTGCCGACGATCAGCCGCCCCGGCTCGAACACCAGCTTGCAGCCGAGCCCCGAAAAGTGCCGGCGCACGACCTCGCCGTAACGCTCGGGGTGGTAGGAATCGGGGTCTTGCTCGCGGTGATAGGGAACGCCGAGCCCGCCGCCGAGATCCACATGCGAAATTTCATGGCCGTCGGCGCGCAGGTCGCGCACCAGTTCGGCGAGCAGGCCGAAGGCCGCGTCGAACGGCGCGAGGTCGGTGAGCTGCGAGCCTATGTGCATGTCGACGCCGGCGATCTCCAGCCCCGGCAGGCAGGCGGCGCGGGCATAGATCTCGCGGGCGAGCGACAGCGGCACGCCGAATTTGTTTTCCTTTTTGCCGGTGGAGATTTTGGCGTGGGTTTTCGCGTCGACGTCGGGGTTCACCCGCAGGGAGATTTTCGCGCGCCGTCCGCCAGCCGTCGCGATGGCGGAGATGGCCTCGAGTTCGGGCTCGGATTCGACGTTGAAACAGAAAATCCCGGCGCCCAAAGCCGCCTCGATCTCTCGCGCGGTCTTGCCGACGCCGGAGAAGGTGATTTTTCCCGGAGCCACGCCGGCTTTCAGCGCGCGCGCCAGTTCGCCGCCGGACACGACGTCCAGGCCGGCCCCGAGCGAGGCCAGCAGCGTGAGCACGGCCTGATTGGAATTGGCCTTCATCGCGTAGCAGACCAGCGCGTCGAGCCCGTCGAACGCCTTGGCGAAGACCGTGAAATGGCGGCGGATGGTCGCGGCCGAATAGCAGTAGAACGGCGTCTCGACATTTTCGGCCAGCGCCGGCAAGGCGATGTCCTCGGCGTGCAGCACGCCGTCCCTATAGGCGAAATGATGCATGAAGCCCGCTCAGAGAATGGGGTCTAGGAAGAAGGGATAGTCCGCCGGCGGGCGATGGCCGACATCGCCTTCGACCGGCCGCGCCTTGGGCTTGACGCCCTGTTCGCTCAGCTTGGGCC
>JBAWEN010000302.1:0-9399 GCA_049591215.1 Methylocystis sp.
CTCTTAGGTCGATTTTCGCGCTGTAGTTTAGCGATCCGATACTCCCGGCGCGAGCAGAAGATTAACTGGGAGGCGTTCGGCCAAGATATAGGGACTAGCCCTGTTTTCCTTCACCCAGCGCTTCTCACCGACCGATTCGAAGGGCGGAGGCAATTCACCTTGGAGACACCATAAATCAAACGGCGTCTCATCAATAGAAATTTCCCAATCGTATCCTCTGTCCTTGACCCAAGGCGCGATGGTTTCATTAAGCGTCCTCATCCACCATTCTCTGAGGATCGGGCCAGGGATCGTTCTCGCGATTTGATCAATCTTGAACCGAACGAACTTGTCGTTCGGTTCACCGCCTACGAAGCAGGAGCCCGCGGGAACCTCTTCGAAAATGATCACGGCATAAAATTTAGGTATGGGGACGCTTGCGTAGACGGAAGTAATGCGTTCGGCCAAACCCTTTTTATCTTCGGCGGTATATGCCCCGACAGGGTGGTAAATTTTCCATAAAGGCATGTCATCGCTCCCATATTTCGTTGTTGCATGAGCGTGACGGTTCTTGCGATCAGAACGCAAGAGGTCTGCTCATTGAACCTACGGTAGATGATGACAGGTTCATTGACAAGACCTATCTTCGATCTTGGCGCGAAACTCTGCTATGTGTCGAACGGAGTATTCGCGCGTGAGGCGCTTCTCGCGCGAAGGTCACTTGCGGTGACAAGCCGTCTCGGAGCGGCGATGGACTGCGAACCCGCGCGGAGAGTTCGAATATTGAAAAGAGGAACCGAGCTTCATGGCGTTGGCGCAAAACTACGAGCAACAGGACTGCCCCGTCGCGCGCGCGCTCGAACTTGTGGGCGAGCGATGGACCATGCTTATCATTCGCGACTGCTTTTTGGGGGTTTCGCGCTTCAACGATTTCCTCCTTCACCTCGACATCCCCAAAGCGACACTCAGCTCGCGCTTGGCCAAGCTTGTCGATTCTGGGGTGCTCAGGCGCAAAGAGTATAGAGCCGGACAAAGCGACTACATTCTGACGAAACAAGGCGAGGCCTTGTGGCCGGTCTTGTATGGTCTCGCCGCGTGGGGCGAAGCCTATCAAGCGCCGAGGCGCGGCCCGCGAAGAATTTTCTCCCATGCCAACTGCGGGACAGTTCTTGACAGTTCTGGCGCCTGTCCGACCTGCAAAATCGTTCCAGCCGTGAGCGATGTTGTAATTCAGCCAGGACCGGGCGCCATTCCCAATTTCCGAGATGACGCGGTAGAGCGCGCGCTGCAGAAGCCGCACCGTTTTTTGGCGAGACTGGCAAACCCGGAGCCGACGCCAACGGCAAAACGCCGAGCGTGAGAACGGCGGCGATTTTCGCCCAGGGTCAAATGCGGAAATTCATGGCGGTCCAATAACAGCTCTTTGACGGCGGGGCCTCGAAACAGCGACGTGCTTTGGCGGCGAGGAGATTAGGTTTTCGCGCCTCGGCGCCTAACCTTTGCGGTAACGCCCCGCGCGACGTGTGTTCCCGCCGATCGGGCGAGAAAAACCTTCGATTCCGCCCCCGCCACAAAGATGCTATCAACCGCCCATGCCGCTGGACCCCTCCCCAAATCACTACCCCCACCGCCATCTGCTCGGAATCGAGGGCCTGTCGCGCCTTGATATTCTGGCCCTCCTGAACCTCGCGGAAGACGCCATAGAGGTGTCGCGCCAGGTCGAAAAGAAGCGCTCCAATCTGCGCGGGCGCACGCAGATCAATCTGTTTTACGAGGCTTCGACCCGCACGCAGGCGTCTTTCGAGATCGCCGGCAAGCGGCTTGGCGCCGATGTGATGAATATGTCGGTCGCGCAATCCTCCGAGAAAAAGGGCGAGACGCTGATCGATACGGCCATGACGCTCAACGCCATGCGTCCCGACATCATCGTCGTGCGCCATGCGCAGGCGGGCGCGGCGCATCTTCTGGCCCGCAAGGTCGATTGCTCCGTCGTCAACGCCGGCGACGGCGCCCATGAACATCCGACGCAAGCGCTGCTCGACGCCCTGACGATCCGCCGCAACAAGGGCCGGATCGAGGGATTGATCGTCGCCATTTGCGGCGACGTGCTGCATTCGCGCGTCGCGCGCTCGAACATTCTATTGCTCGGGGCGATGGGTGCGCGGCTGCGCGTCGTGGGGCCGTCGACGCTGGTTCCGCGTTCCCTGGAGCGGCTCGGCGTCGAGGTTCACCACGACATGGCGCGCGGACTGGACGGCGCGGACATTGTGATGATGCTGCGGCTGCAGCGCGAGCGCATGAGCGGCGCGCTGGTGCCGAGTTCGCGCGAATATTTCCATTTTTTCGGTCTCGACGAGGAAAAACTCGCACGCGCCGCGCCGGACGCGCTGGTCATGCACCCCGGACCGATGAACAGGGGCGTCGAAATTGATTCATCCGTCGCCGACGGTCCGCGTTCGCTGATTCGCGAACAAGTCGAAATGGGGGTCGCCGTGCGCATGGCGGTGCTCGAGGCTCTCGCGCAACACCTTCCGAATGTGTAACTTGCGTCCTCCGGTTTCGGCTTCCTGTCTAAAGAGGTGACCAATGATGAAGCTTATCCGCCTGGGCGGTCTGGTGTCGCAGGCGATCTTCCTACAATTCATCCATCTCGTGGGTTTGGGAGCTTTCCTGGTTTCCGTCGCCGCCGGATATTTTCGCGCGCCCTCCTGGTCGGTGATCATCCTCGGCATTGTGTTCGGCGTTGGAGTCGATAAATTTTTCGATGTCACCGATGTCACGGGACTGCTCGACAGGGCGCAGAAGGCCAGCGAGCGCGGCGGCTTCCTGATCATCGTCTATTTCGCGATCGTCCTCGTCGGCTATATCGTCGGCGCCTATGCGCGTTATCACCACGAGAAATTCAAGGCGAAGGCGGCCGCGCCCGCGCAACCGATTTCCAAAAAGTAATCGCCGCGCCTTTCTTCCGAGGGTGGGCGGCCGGCGCGACGCGCCAGCCGCGATCGGGTCACAGTCCTTCGAACAGCGCGGTCGAAAGATAGCGCTCGGCGAAGGATGGAATGATCAGCACGATGTTCTTGCCCTCGGCTTCCGGGCGCGCGGCGATCTCCAGCGCCGCCGCCACCGCCGCGCCGGAGGAAATGCCGACGGGTATGCCCTCGATGCGGGCGAGATGGCGCGCGGTCTCGAAAGAGGTCTGGTTGCCGATCGTGATGATTTCGTCGATCACGCCGCGGTCGAGCACCGGAGGGACGAACCCGGCGCCGATCCCTTGAATCTTGTGCGGTCCCGGCGGACGGCCGGACAGCACGGCCGAGTCTTCCGGCTCCACGGCGACGATGCGCAAGCTGGGCCGGCGCGGCTTCAGCGCGTGGCCGACGCCGGTAATGGTGCCGCCGGTGCCGACGCCGGAGACAAAATAATCCACGACGCCATTGGTGTCGTTCCAGATTTCCTCGGCGGTGGTGAGTCGGTGGATTTCCGGATTGGCTGGGTTCTCGAATTGCTGCGGAATGACCGAGCCGGGGTTTTCGGCGGCGAGCTCGTTGGCCTTGGCGACCGCGCCCTTCATACCCTGCGCCGCCGGCGTCAGCACGAGTTCGGCGCCGAGCAGAGCCAGCATCTTGCGCCGCTCGATCGACATCGACTCGGGCATGACCAGGATCAGCTTGTAGCCGCGCGCCGCCGCGACGAAGGCCAGAGCGATGCCGGTGTTGCCGGAGGTCGGCTCGATCAGCACATTTTCGCCGGGCGTGATCTTGCCGCTCTTTTCCAGCGTTTCGATCAGGCTGACGCCGATGCGGTCCTTGACGCTGGAGATCGGGTTAAAAAATTCGAGCTTGGCCAGAAGATTGGCCTTCACGCCCTTTTCCTTGGCGAGACGGTCGAGGCGCACGATCGGAGTGTCGCCGATGGTCTGCGTGATCGAGTCGTAAATGCGTCCGCGGCCGGGCTTGGCCGGGGGCGTAAAAAAGGGGCTCTGCGTCATTGTCCTTGCTCCTCGTTCATTCGCGCGGACTTCGCCAATCCCCGCGTCATTAGCGTGACCGTGAAAATACATGAACTGGCGCCTGGGACGAAATCCGCGCGACGGCGCGCCGCGAAACCTGGCGTCAGGGGAGAGCGCCGCCGCGGCGCCGGCTGGTGCTTCAAGCGGATTCAGCTTGTCAGATCGCGATGGCTTCGGCGATGCGGGCGGTTCGCGCCGCCCTCTCCACCGCCTCGGGAAAGGGCAAAGCGGTCGTCGACTTGATGCGCTCCATCGCGAATCGTGAAACGACATTGCGCAGCGGCGTGATCGAGATCAAGCGTTTGTAAAACGCATCGAAGGCGGCCATGTCCGCGACGACGACGCGCAGCATGTAGTCCACGTCCCCCGCCATGCGATGGAATTCGACGACCTCGGGCATTCTGGCGACTTGGCTGGTGAAGCGATCGAGCCAGGCGTCGGAATGTTCGCCGGCGACGATCGAAACATAGACGCAAAGACCAAGGCCCAGTTTTTCCGGCGACAGCAGCGCGACGCGGCGCGTCACGACGCCGGTCGCTTCGAGTTTCTGGATGCGCTTCCAGCAGGGCGTCTGCGACAGGCCGACCCGCGCCGCGATTTCGGCGATGGGCAGGGAGGCGTCGTCTTGCAGAATGGAGAGAATTTTATAGTCCAGGGTGTCCATGTCGGGGCTCGAAGGTGAGGGTGGAGAGGCCCTCCGCGCGCAAGCGGGAGATATTTTTTGCATAGTCCATAAAAACCGTAGTTTTTGTCAATAGGTCTTTCGACATCATTTTGACGCCGACGCGCGAGAAGGCGGCGCGTCGCGCCGTACATCGCTGATTATGCGCAATTTCCGGGCGACGAGAGATCCGTTCGGAGAAATCCACAAATTTGGTTGTTTAAATGCGCTAGGGACTATTCATCTATTTTGATATGAGGATTTTCTTGACGGCGCATGAGCTATTGGGCGCTCGCAAGTCGCGCGAGCGGGTCGACGCGACTGCGGCCCGGCCGAAGATCTAAGGAGAGCGCTTGGGGCCATGTTGACCAAAAAAGCGAAATACGGACTAAAGGCCCTTGTGTTCCTGGCCGGGATTGAACCGGGACAAACCGCGCTCGTCGCCGACATCGCCGCCGCCAATCAAATACCCAAGAAGTTTCTCGATGCGATTCTTGGCGAACTGCGCAACGCCGGCTTCGTTCACTCGAAGAAGGGCAAGGGCGGAGGCTACACTTTGGCGCGAACGCCCGAGGAAATCGGCGTCGGCAATGTGATTCGCGCGCTGGACGGGCCGCTCGCGCCGATTCAATGCGCGAGCCAGACCGTTTATCGGCGCTGCGACGACTGCGTCGACGAGAACCACTGCGCCGTGCGGCTGGTGATGCTGCAAGCCCGCGAAGCGATCGCCAGCGTTCTCGACAAAACGACGCTGGCCCAGATGCGGCGTCTCGGAGAGATGGGCGAAGGTATTGAGTAGGCGCGTCGTCTGGGCATGGACATGAGGCGAGGCGGAACTTATAAAGCCGAGCACGGTCGCCCCGCGTCCGCGGCGCGGCGTTCCAATTTCGAGAGGCCGGCGCTAAGCCGGAAAATCACTCATGGCTCAAGCAGCGATGGCCAAAGCAGCGCCGGTTAACCCTATCGTCGAGCCGTCCGCGGGCTTGGAGGACGGCAAGGCGACCGAGGAATTGCGCGGGGTGATGGTGGAGCGCCAGCTGCGCCCGTTCGACGTGACGGACCTGCCGGTGTTGCAGCGTTTCTCCGACGTTCCCCGCGAGTTCTTCCTGCCGCCCGACCTGAAGCCGATTGCTTACTCCGACCTCGCGGTCTCCGGCAGGGGCTCGGCCGGCGCCGCGTCTCGCGCGATTCCCGCGCCGCTGGTTTTGGCCAGATTCCTGCAAAAGGCCGAGATACGTCCAACTCATCGGGTGCTCGACGTGGCGGGCGGCGCCGGCTATTCGGCGGCGCTGCTTTCCGGGCTGGCGGGCGAGGTGGTCGCGCTCGAAAACGAGCCCGAACTCGCGGCGCTCGCGCGCGCGAACCTCGCCAAGGTCGGCGCGACGCAAGTGCGCGTGGAGTGCGGCCCGCTGGAAAAAGGCGTTCCGGCCGCCGCGCCGTTCGACGTGATTCTGATCCACGGCGCCGTAGAGGGCGGCCTCGACGCTCTATTCGAGCAGCTGGCGCCCAATGGACACCTCCTTGCCTACAAAAAGCTCGAAGAAGACTCCGGAATGAAGGTGGTGTGGTTCGAGCGTTCCGAAGGCAAGCCCGCCGGCGAGCGGGCCCTGTTCGACGCGACGGCGCCTTTGCTCGCTCCCTTCGCGAACGCGCCCGGGTTTGCGTTTTAGGATCTTCGCCGTGGCGCGAGCCGAGGCCTCGCGGCGCTCGAATTCGCGAATTTGACGACCGCGGCTTGCGGTCGCCTCCAAGAGTTATCTTGTTTACGAGGCGTTGCGTGATCGTGGGGTTGTGACGTCGAGGTTCGAACGTATGCGTGACGCGGCGCCTATTGCGAGGTCGCGGGGGCTGGTCGGAGCGGCGAGGCGGCGCCACCAATCCCGGGCGATACTCTTCGCCGGTTTCGTCGCGTTGTTCGGGCAAGTGGGCCTGATCGGCGCCCGCGCCGAGACGCTGAATGGAGCCCTGGCGCGCGCCTATGAGGGCAATCCCGACTTGAACCAAAGCCGCGCCAATGTGCGCGCGCGCGACGAAGACGCGCCCAAGGCGCTCGCGGGCATGCGGCCAAAGGCCAGCATTTCCGCCAATGCGGGGCCTGAATTCGCGACCGTCAGAATTCCCTCCGGGCGCAACCCCGACGGCTCGCGCGCATATTTGAACGACGAATTTCTCGGCAAGCCGCGCGGCGCGGCGTTCAATGTTTCGCAGACGCTCTACGACGGCGGCCGGACGGCTAGTTCCGTTCGGCAGGCGGAATCTTCGGTGCTATCGGCGCGCGCCTCCCTGCGGCAGACCGAGCAGTCGATCCTGCAAAACGCCGCGACCGCCTATATGAACGTGCTGCGCGATACGGCCATTTTAGACTTACGCAAGAGTAATGTCGCCGTGCTGACCGAGCAGCTGCGCTTGACGCGGGACCGGTTCCAGGTCGGCGAAGTCACGCGCACCGACGTAGCACAGGCGGAAGCCTCGCTCGCGCAGGCGAACTCCGATGTTTACGCCGCGCAGGGCCTGTTGAAGATCAGCGTCGCGGGCTACCGGCAGCTTGTGGGCGTCGAGCCCAAGCGGCTCGAGCCGGCGCAGGGCGTGGAAAAGCTGCTGCCGAAGTCGCTGAACGAATCGATCGCCGCGGCGTTGATCGAAAATCCCGCGGTAATCGCCGCGGAGCATCAGATCGACGTGGCCGCGCTCGCCGTGAAGGTCGCCGAGAGCGCCCTGGCTCCGACCCTCTCCGTCAGCGCGCAGGTCTCGCCGCAATATGACTCTTTTCTTGGGTTTCCCGGAACGCGTCAGTTCTCGGCGCAGGCGACAGGCAATTTGAACATTCCCCTCTATCAGGGCGGCTCGGAATATGCCTCGGTTCGACAGGCAAAGGAGCAATTGGGTCAAGCGCGGCTCAGCGCGGATTTGCAGCGCGACAACGCGCGCGTGAGCGTCGTGTCGAGCCTGGCGCAACTCGAAACCGCGAAGGCGTCGATCATCTCCAGTCAAGCCTCGGTGCGGGCCGCCGAGATCGCATTGATGGGCGTGCGCGAGGAGGCGAAGGTCGGTCAGCGCACGACGCTGGACGTGCTCAACGCGCAGTTGGCGCTGCTGAACGCGCGCGTAAATCTTGTGATTGCGCAACATGACAGGGTTGTCGCTTCCTATGCGGCGCTCGCGGCGGTCGGACGACTTTGCACGCGCGAACTGGGGTTGAACGTCGTGGATTACGATCCGGCCGTTCATTTCGAGCAGGTCAAGGACAAATGGTTCGGATTGGACACGCCGGACGGCCGTTGAACTTTGACGCGGCGCGCGGAAAAGTGTGGACTGCGCGCGAGAGCGGTTGATTCGCCTAGCTTCTCCGATCGCAGCATAGGAAGATGACTATGTAGTCGGGATTCGCCCCGGGCCGTCGAACCTGAAAAGAGCAAATGCGATGAGCGCTTTAAATGCCCAGACCCCAAACCTTTCGTTGGAAGATGAGCGCCGCGCCCACGAGCCTTCCATGGAAGAGATACTAGCTTCGATTCGGCGCATCATCGCCGATGACGACGTCAGTCTGTCCGTCCGTCGCGACAGGCCGGATCGACGCAAGATCGACGACGTCCAACCAGAGCCGCGCATAGCTCGCGAGCCGGAGCCGCGGCGCCTCGTCGCGGTGGAAGAGACGCCGGCGGAGGACGAGCGGGACGAGTTGGAGCCCTCGCGCTACGACGAGGAGACGCCGTTCCACGACGCGCCCTCGGCTGTCGGCGAGGAAGAGGAAGAGCCGGCTTTCGCCGAGAATGACGCGGCCGAGGAGCCCGAGGCGGTCGGCCATGACGCCTATCCCGCCGCCCATGAGCCCGCCGAGTTGGAATATCACGCGCGCGAACAGGACGCTTTTTCTCCCGCCGAGACCCCCGTTCCGCTTGTCTCGTCCGACGCGGCCGCCGCCATCGCCGCGCAATTTCAGACGCTCGCGGCCAGCATGGTGATTAACGATTCCGGGCTTCTGCACGATTATGCGCGCGAGATGCTGCGTCCGATGCTGAAGGCCTGGCTCGACGACAACCTGCCGGTGCTGGTCGAGCGCCTGGTGCGCGTGGAGATCGAGCGGGTCGCGCGCGGCGGCAGGCGTTAATCTCAGTAATCCCACGCGGCGTTAACGGCGTTTATACCCTGTCGCGGGTAATCTTCCGCAATGTACCGTTTGCGCGCCATGGCTCGTTCGCTCGCCGTCCCGTTGACCCTTTATGGTCTCGCTGGGCTGATCGGCGGCTATTTTATCTGGCACGCCGTCAACGGCCAGCGCGGGTTGAAAGCCGGCGAGGAATTCGAACAGCGCCTCGGGCAGTTGCGGCTTGAACGCGATCTGCTGAAGCTCGAACGAATGCAATGGGAAAGCCGCATCACGCTGATACGCGGCGAGGCGGTCGACGCGGATATTCTCGACGAGGAAGCGAGGGCGCTGCTCGGCCGCGTGCACAAAAACGAAGTCGTGATCCTGACTCCGGTCGCGGGCGGCTCGCCGGCGACGCGATGATGCGAGGGCTAAACGCGGGCTACGTTCTGACGTAGCGCGCGGAAAAGCCCGCGGGTCCATCCGTCCGGACGAGGCCGCGCGCGATCAAATCCTCGATATGCGCGAACACCGTCAGCGCCGCCGCGCCGTGCAGCCGCGCATCGACGCCCTCGTAAATATGCGCGACCATTTGCGGGATGGTTTCGTCGCCCTCGCTAAGCCGTTGCAGGATCGCCGCCTCGCGCTGGGCGCGGTGATGCG
>JBAWEN010000303.1:0-1958 GCA_049591215.1 Methylocystis sp.
TCAGATCCAGCGTAATCACCTCTCCGGGCGCGCGTTCGCGGTTGAGCCAATCGGGATGGCTCAGCGTCTTCTGAACGTCGAGCTTCCCGTCTCCCCAGTTGCGCTCCATCGTGAAACGGGAGAACTCAAAATCCTTCGAGGCGCCTTCGCCCAGCGCGCGGCGATGGATCAAGTGCACGATGGTCGTCGAGTTTTCGTGCGCGGCTTCGTCCAGATCGCGCCATTCAGGGTCCTCGCGCAGCTCTTGCGGCAGACGCGGGCCGAGATGAGCCAATGATCGGCTTAGTTTATGCAGACGGCACATCAGGTCGGTGTTCATGCGGGTGCGCGAGGAATAGCGAATGTCCTTCTCGCGCTGGGTGATTTCGAGCAGCGTCCGCGGCAGCTCGCCGCGCGCGCTGAAGAGATCGATCTGGAACACCAGCATGTCGCGCGGCGGTCGCTCATAGTCGAGCACATACTGTAGCGGCGTGTTCGAGACGACGCCCCCGTCCCAATAGTAATCGCCCTCGATCTCGATCATCGGAAGGCCCGGCGGCAGAGCGCCGCTGGCCATGACGTGCTCCGGACCGATCCGCTCGCGCGTCGTGTCGAAATAACGGAAATTGCCGGTCTTCACATTGACCGCGCCGATGCTGTAGCGCGTCGCGCCGGAGTTAAGGAGGTCGAAATCGACGAGCGACAGCAGCGTCTCGCGCAACGGCGCGGTGTCGTAAAAACTCAACCTCTCCGGCGAATAGGAAAAACCGGGGAGCGCCGGCGGCATGCGAGGGCGAAAAAAGCCAGGCGCGCCAAAAGTGGCGGTGATCGCCGCGCTCGTGTCGTCGAAAAGCTCGAGCGCCGCTTCTTCGCCATTGAACGGCGCGGCGGTGATCGCGCTGGAGGTTTGGCGCCAAAACTTCGCCAGTTGCTCCACCCGGCGCTCGGGAGGGTTGCCGCAGATGATCGCGCCATTGATCGCGCCGATTGAAATGCCGGCCACCCAGTCGATCCGCTGACCAGCGGCGAGCAAGGCGTCGTACGCGCCCGCCTGGTAGGAGCCCAGCGCGCCGCCGCCCTGAAGCACGAGCGTTGAGACCTCGACGCCGCTTCCCCCCATGTCACCCCCGCCGCATGCTTTGCGGTGGAAATAGAAGGGACGGCATGGACATCAAGGCTTGCATGCAATTTGATCGCGACCGCGAAAGGCCTGGCGTTCGGCGGTGGCGCAAACCTCACATCACGAATAATTTGTCCGGCAGTTCGTCCTTGCCGCCCGGCGGGAAACGGCCGTCGAGCAGGCGGGCGGTCTCCTCTATCGCCGCGACATAACCGTCGGCGAGGCGCCCCTCGCGTAATTCTCCGCGCAGCAGATCGAGCGCGGCGCGCCATTCCTCGTCCTTGATTATTTCCGCGACGCCGACATCGGCGATGATCCGCGCGTAGCGTTCCGCCAGCGAGGCGAAGATCAGCACGCCGCGGCGATCGCTGGTGCGCCCGACGCCCCGCGTGAAAAACTGCTCGCGCGCGGCGCGGTGGGCGCGGGCGCGCTCGATCCGGCGCGGCGTCAGCAGAGAGTGCACCGGCGACAGCGAGAACAGCAGCGCCGCCGCGATGAACACCGCGATTTGCGCCGCGAAGATTTCGCGCACCGGCAAATGCGTGAACGCGATAAGCGGCCAGGGCGTCGCCAGCGCGGCGAAACTCGCCCACAGCGCCGGCACGTATGAATAATCCGACGAGCGCCGCGCCAGCACGCAGACGATTTCGGCGCCGGTTTTTTGTTCCGCCGCGCGGATCGCCTCGGCGACGCGGCGATAATCTTCGTTGCTAACGCGCATCACCAATCCCCCGAGGCGCCGCCGCCGCCCGACGAGCCGCCGCCACCAGAAAAACCGCCGAAATCGCCGCCGGAAAAGCCTCCGCTCCCGCCGCTCGTCCAGCCTGGACCCGGCAGGAAAATGAACGGCCCGCCGCCC
>JBAWEN010000304.1:0-6166 GCA_049591215.1 Methylocystis sp.
GGACGGCGGTTGGCGCGACCTTGCTCTATTCGGGCATCGGCTCGGCGATCCTCTATAAGGTCGTCGATCTGGTGATCGGCCTGCGCCCGGCGCCCGACCAGGAGCGCGAGGGTCTCGACATCACCGACCACGGTGAGCGGGCGTATAATCTCTGATCGTTCGCCTCAAACGATCGGACGAGGGGGAGCGGCGCCTCATGGGCGCCGCTCCTTTTTGTGGCGCGCTCCTCCCGCGCATGCCGTATCGAGACTTGCTCCCGGCGCGCGGCCGGACTAGCCTCGCATCATGTTCGAAGCAAAATTCCAGACCTTCGCCGACCCTGACGAAAGCGGGCATCGCGGCCCCCGCCTTGAGGCGTTGCGCGCGAGACTCGCGCGACAAAATCTCGACGGTTTTCTCGCGCCTCGCGCCGACGAACACCAAAACGAATATGTCGCCAAATGCGCCGAGCGGCTCGCCTGGCTAACCGGTTTTTCCGGCTCGGCGGGCTTCGCCGTGATTTTGAAGGACGAGGCGGCGATTTTCGTCGATGGGCGCTACATCTTGCAAGTGCGCGGCGAGATCGACCCCAAGCTGTTCACGCCCTTGGACATTGGCGAAACGCCGCCGTCGCGTTGGCTCGCCGAGCACGCCCAAGCGGGCGCGCGCATTGGCTATGATCCCTGGGTTCACACGCCGGCGCAGATCGAGCGTTTCACGAAAGCGCTGAGCGGCAAGAACATCTCGCTGGTCGCGCTGGAGCATAATCCGGTCGACGCGATCTGGACCGATCGTCCGGCTCCGCCGCTCGGACAAATCTCGGCCTACCCGCCGCGATACGCCGGCGCCTCGGTCAACGCCAAGCTCGCGCGCATCCGAAAGACGCTGCATGGCGCGGATGCGTTGTTCCTTTCCGATCCGCATTCCATCGCCTGGGCCTTCAACATTCGCGGCGCCGACATCGCGCATACGCCGATCCCGCTGGCCTTCGGCTTGCTGCCGGCGAGCGGCCGCCCGACGCTCTACGTCGAGTCCGAGAAAGTCTCCCAAAAGACGCGCGGCGCGCTCGAAAAATTCACTGATATCGCGCCGCCATCGCAACTCCTGCCCGATCTTCGAGACGCCGGCGCCAAGGCCCAAACCATTCTGTTCGACGCGGCCACCGCGCCCGCGAAGCTCGTCGAGACATTGCGCGCGGCGGGCGGAGAGCCGCGCCTTGGCGACGATCCCATCGCGCTTCCCAAGGCGATCAAGAACGAAACGGAGATCGCCGGCGCGAGAGCCGCCCATGTTCGCGATGGCGCCGCGCTGACGCGCTTTCTCGCCTGGTTCGAGACGGAGGCGCTCACCGGCGGGCTAACCGAAATCGCGGCGGCGCAGGCGCTCGAGACATTTCGGCGCGAGGGCGGACTTTTGCGGGATATTTCGTTCCCGACGATTTCCGCCTTCGGTCCGCACGCGGCGATCCCGCATTATCGCGTCAGCGACGCCAGCAATCTGCGCATCGGGCGCGGCGTTTATCTCGTCGATTCCGGCGCGCAATATCTCGATGGCACCACGGACGTCACGCGCACCGTGGCGGTCGGCCGGGCCTCAAAACCGTTGCGCGATCATTTCACGCGCGTGCTCAAGGGCCATATCGCCATCGCGCGCGTGGTGTTTCCCAAGGGCGTTTCGGGCGCGCAGCTCGACGGCTTCGCGCGCCGTTATCTTTGGGAGGCGGGGCTCGATTTCGATCATGGCGTCGGCCACGGCGTCGGCGCCTATTTGTCAGTCCACGAGGGGCCGCAGCGCATCAGCAAATTCGGGACGACGGCGCTGGAGCCCGGCATGATCCTGTCCAACGAGCCCGGCTATTATCGCGCCGGCGAATATGGGATCAGACTGGAAAATCTGGTGATCGTCGAGCCGCGCGAGATCAAGGGCGCCGAGCGCGAGATGCGCGGCTTCGAGACGATCACGCTGGCGCCGTTCGATTTGAACTGCGTCGAGCCGGAGCTCCTGTCGGCGGAAGAAGCCGACTGGCTCGACGCCTATCACGCGCGCGTGCGCAAAACGCTGTCGCCGCTGCTCGACGCCAAGACGCGGCGGTGGCTGAGGACGGCGACGCGCAAGGTGGGGACGTAAGGCTTTTCGGGCGCCGTCGCGATAGAAGATGTCGGATCGATTCCGTCCTCCAAATCCAGAGACATTTCATGCCGCTCTTCTCTACCCGTCGCGCTTTTCTCGCCGGTGTCAGCGCCCTTGTCGTTCCGCTTCCAGCCCTGGCGGAGACCGCGCCGCGCATTCTGGAGGCGCGGGCGGGCAAAGCGCGACTCCTGCCGGAGCCCGCGGCGGCCACGAACATTCTCGGCTTCGACGACGCGCCCCATGGCCCGCTGCTGCGCTACAAGCAGGGCGATGCGCTGTCCGTTCGTCTCGTCAACAACACCGATTTGCCGATGAGCTTGCACTGGCAGGGCATGCGCGGCGACAACGCGATGGACGGGGTGGCGCCGCTCACTCAGACTCCCGTCCTGCCCGGCGCGTCATTCGACTATCGCCGCGCGCTGAACGATCCCGGACTCTTTTGCTATCGGCCCAGCGTTTTTCCACGCACGGCCGAATTGATGGGGCGCGGTCTTAAAGGCCTCGTCGTCGTCGACGAAGCGACGCCGCTGACCAGCGACGCGGATCTCGCCGTCATACTGGACGATTGGCGACTCGATTCCAACAGCGCGGTGGACAGCGATTTCGCCAATCCAGCCGACGCCCGCGGGGCGGGGCGCATTGGAACATTGCTCACGGTGAACGGCGCGAGCGCGCCGAAGACGCATGAATTGGCGCCCGGCGCGCGCGCGCGGCTGCGGCTGGCCAATCTCGCCAACGCGCGGATCATGGTGCTGTCGTTCGAAGGCGTGAAGCCCTATGTCATCGCCATCGACAGCCAGCCCTGCGACGCCTTCATTCCCGTGCGCCAGACTATTCCGGTCGCGCCGGGCGCGCGCTTCGAATTGATGTTCGACATGCCGGCGGCCGGGGCCGCCGCGCGGGTCATTTTGCGCGGCGCGGATGGGCAAGACCAGGATCTGCTGCGTTTTGTCGCCAAGGGCGACGCGCTCCCGGCTCGTCCCGCGATTCACTCCCTGCCGCAAAATCCGCTATTGCCGCGCGAGATAAAACTCGCGGAGTCGAAAAAAATCGACATCGCGATCGCGCAAAACGGCGGCGCCTGGACCCTCAACGGAGCGGTCTCGAGGGCCTACGGCGGCGATCCGCTGTTTCGCGTCAAGCGTGGGACTCCGGTCACGCTCGGCTTCGACAATCGCTCGGGCGTTCCGCTCGTCATGCATGTTCACGGCCATGCGATGAGGCTGCTGCACGATCTCGACGACGGCTGGGAGCCCTATTGGCGCAACGCCATCGTCGCGCCGCCGGGCAAGGTCAAGCATGTCGCCTTCGTCGCCGACAGCCCCGGCAAATGGGCGCTGCACGACGACATCCTGGAGCACGAGGCGGCGGGCGTCGCGACCTGGTTCGAGGTGACGTGAGCGGAGCCGCGCGCCCGACCCGCAAGATTTTTCGTCGCTCTCTCTTGCCGCGGCGCGCGCGCCCGCTAGCTCTTTTCGCGTGTCGCGGCGCAGGCCTTTCGCCGCGCCCATGAGGAGGGCGTGGCGGAGCTCCGGCCAAGGTCTTTTTTCGAGTGTTTTTTGCATGGGCGCCGTCCCCCTGGCGCCGCATTGTCATGGCTACGGCCCGGGATTAGCTCGGGCCGTTTTTTTTGCGAGGTTGGGGATAAATGAGCAGGAAATCAATCCGCGACGTCCACGTGCGCGAAAATCAGCTAGGCCATTTCTCGTCGGACCAATCTCGCGGTGCGTGGATCACGCGCAAAATCGATACGACCTCGCGTCCAGCTTCCTTCGTCACGGCGTAGGCGATGATATAGGGCAGGCGGGCGACCAGTTTTTCATAGGTTCCGCCGATTCGGCCCGGCCTGCCTGTGGTCATTTCCCCAAGTGAGGCCCCGGTTTTGCGGATTTGGTCCGCGACGCGACGGGATTGTCGGCCGCTATATAGGCGAGCTGGCTCTTAAGATCGTCCAGAGCATCTCGCGACCATTGAACGGGACGCTTCACGCCGGGCGTTTTCGACTGGCGGTTTCTATGACGCCACGGATTTCAGCCATGGCTTCGTCGTGAGGAACGACGCGCCCAGTTTCCACGTCGCGAATACCGCGCCGGACGCCCTCGATAATTCGAAGCTCGCTCTCGACGTAAGCCGAGACCGCCTCGGCGGCGAGAAAGGATTTGCTGCGCCGCGTGTCCTGCGCCAATCGAGCGAGCTTGTCCTTCAGCTCGGCGCTGACTCGAATGGTCAGAGTGGTCGTCGTGGTCATGAGAAGGCGCTGCGCTGATTTGTGCACAAAATAGCACGGCGACGCGCCCGGCGTGACGAAATCATGCGCGTGTTCGTGATGGCTGTAACGGGGGTCGCTGCGTGAAGTCCGCGAGATGAAGGAAGCGCAGCGCTTTCCTAGGCTATCATTCGGCGTCTTCCTCCCCAAACAACCCAAATTGCGCCGGCGCGCGCGGGGGCTCTTTCAACCCCAGATGCCTGAACGCGTTCGGCGTCAGCACTCTTCCGCGCGGCGTGCGTTGCAAAAAGCCCTGTTGCAGCAAAAACGGCTCGATAATGTCCTCTATCGCATCGCGCGGCTCCGACAGCGCCGCCGCGATCGTCTCGATCCCCACCGGGCCGCCGCCAAAATTCACCGCCACCATGTCGAGATAGCGCCGGTCCATCACATCGAGCCCGATGGAATCGACCTCCAACAGCGTCAGCGTGCGGTCGGCGAGTTCCTTGGTGATTTTTTCGGCGCCTTCGACGATGGCGAAATCGCGCACGCGGCGCAGCAGTCTGCCGGCGATGCGCGGCGTGCCGCGCGAGCGGCGGGCGATTTCGTGGGCGCCCTCGTCGCTCATGCCGACGCCGAGCACCCGCGCGCCGCGCCGCACGATCAACTCCAGCTCCTCGGTGGTGTAAAAATTGAGCCGGACGGGAATGCCGAAGCGGTCGCGCAAAGGCGTCGTCAACAGGCCGGCCCGGGTCGTCGCGCCGACCAGCGTGAATTTGGCGAGGTCGATCTTGACCGAGCGCGCCGCCGGGCCTTCGCCGATGATCAGATCGAGCTGAAAATCCTCCATCGCGGGATAGAGGATTTCCTCCACCGCCGGATTGAGCCGATGGATTTCATCGATGAACAGCACGTCGCGCGGCTCCAGATTGGTGAGCTGCGCGGCGAGATCGCCGGCCTTGGCGATGACCGGCCCCGAGGTCGAACGGAAGTTCACCCCGAGTTCGCGGGCGAGTATCTGCGCGAGCGTGGTTTTGCCGAGGCCCGGCGGCCCCACGAACAGCACATGGTCGAGCGCGTCGCCGCGCGTCTTCGCCGCCTCGATGAACACCTTGAGGTTCGCGCGCGCCGCCTCCTGGCCGGTGAAATCGGCCAAAGCCAGCGGGCGGATCGAGGCGTCCGCGTCATCATCGCGTTTTTGCGGCGTGACGAGGCGCCGGGGCGGTGTGGTCAAAGGCGGCTGCTCCAAGAGGCTTTACGCGGGAAGATGCGAGGATTTTCGGTCCGTGCTAGTCTGGCCAGGACCGGAGAAGACCCACGTGAATCGCATATCCTCCCAATATGAGTATATGTCCCTCGACGATTTCGAGGAACTTTTGGCCGACAAGCCCGCCGACGAGAAGTGGGAGCTGATCGGCGGCCGGGTCGTGCGCATGATGGTCGGCGCGCGGTGGGAGCATAATCGCATCGTCGGCAACGTCTATTCGGCGCTGCTGACGGGATTGCGCGCAAAGGGCTCGGATTGCCGCCCCTTCAGCGAAACCTTCTGGCTCAAGAACCGCTTGCTGGATCTCGCCTGCTTTCCCGATGTGATCGTGCGGTGTGGACCGCTGCCGCCAGACGCCACCTCTCTCGACGACCCTACCGTGCTGGTCGAGGTCGTCTCGAAAGGCTCGGCGCAGCGCGACCGCCGCGAGAAATGGGTTCTTTACAACCGGCTTCCTTCGCTACGGCATTATGTGCTGATCGAGCGCGACTTTTTCGCGGTCGATGTCCACGACCGCGTCGAAGGCGGTTTTTTCGAGCGCCCGCCGCTGACGCTCGCGCAAGACGTCCTACGTCTGCCGGCCA
>JBAWEN010000305.1:0-5833 GCA_049591215.1 Methylocystis sp.
CCCATGCGCCAGGGCGCGCGCGCGGCGCGGTCGCCGCCCGGCAAGGGCAGCGGCGCCAAATGCCCGACCCGGCGCCATGAGCCATGGTCGATCAGCATCAATTCACCGCCCCAGGCGCCGCCGTCGTCGCCATAACCATGGCCATCGAGCGCGGCGCCCAGCAACGGGCCGTCAATCTTGTGTTCGGCGGCGATCGCCGCGATATGCGCGGCATGATGCTGGGCGCGAAACACCGGCAAGCCGCGGGCCTCCGCCATGCGCGTCGTGACAAGATCGGGATGGAAATCGCAAGCCACGATGTCCGGCCGCACGTCGAGCATATCCAGCATGCGCGCGACGGTGTCCTCATGGAACGCAATTGTCGCGCGATCCGTCAGCCCGCCTATGTGCGTGGAAACGAAGGCTTCCCTTCCGCGCGTTACCGTCACCGTTGTCTTCAGATGCGCGCCGAGCGCCAGCACGTCGGGACCATCGTCGCCAAGTTCGATCGGCTCCGGCACGAATCCGCGTGCGCGTCGCAGGAACGCCGGAGCGCCGGCGATCATCGTCATCACGCTATCGTCGGCGCGGGCGAGGATCGCCCGATCATGGCCGACAACGAGATCGGCGATTAGTCTGAGTTTCGCGCGCGCCTCGTCATCATCGACGATCAGCGGCTCGCCGCCCGGATTGGCGCTCGTCGCGACGAGCGCGAAGTCTTGCGGCGCATCGCGCCAGGCGCGTCCCGTCGGACGACCCGCCGCCGCGTGGAACAGCAGGTGATGAATGGGCGCATAAGGCAAAACGACGCCGATCCTCGAAAGGCCTGGCGCGAGCGACGGCGCCAGCTCCCGCAGTTTGTCGGCGACGACAATGGGCCGCGCCGTCGACAGCAGTAGCGCTCGCTCGTCGGCGCCGAAAGCGCCGATCCGCTCGGCGGAAGCGATATTGGCCGCCATGACGGCGAAGGGCTTGGCGTCACGCCCCTTGCGGCGACGCAGCTCCGTGACGGCGCGCTGATTGCGCGCGTCGCAGATGAGATGATAGCCGCCGATCCCCTTCAGCGCGACAATGCCGCCGGCGCGAAGCAGAGCCACGATATCGCCTATCGAAGAATCCAGTTTCGGCCCGCACCGCGGACAGGCGATCGGCTGCGCGTGAAACCGCCGGCTCAGCGGATCGCGATAATCCCGCGCGCAAGCGTCGCACATGCGAAAGCCGGCCATCGAGGTTTGCGGCCGATCATAGGGCAGACGCCGCGTCAGCGTGTAGCGCGGTCCGCAATGCGTGCAGTTGACAAAGGGATAGAGATAAAAGCGGCTGTTTGTATCGAACAGATCGTCGAGACAGTTCTCGCAAACGGCCGCGTCGGGAACGATGCGGGTCGCGGTTTTGCCGTCCGCGCTCGGCTCGATCGAAAATCCACGCATGGACTTTGGCGGAACTCTTCGCAGCTCGATACGATCGATGCGCGCCAACGGCGGCGGCTCGCGGCGCAGCGCGTCGACGAACTCGTCTACGCGCGCGCCTTCGACTTCCAGCAACACGCCCTCGGCGTCGTTGCGCACGAATCCGTCGAGTTCAAATTCGCGCGCGAGCCCATGCACGAACGGCCGAAAGCCCACACCCTGCACGGCGCCGCGCACTCGCATGCGAAGGCGCGGCGATGCGGTCGTGTCTTGGGGCGCCGGCTCGTTCATCTGTCCTGCTTCGCGGTCATGAGGTTGGGCGCCGCGCGGGCATGACGAGCCGCGCGGCCCGCGACCCATGCGTAGAACGCCGGCATCCCCTCGCCGCTCTTGGCCGAAACGATCAGCGTTTGCAAACCCGGATTGATCGTGAGCGCATTGGCGAGGCAGAGGCCGACGTTGAAATCGAGCTGCGGCAGAAGATCGGATTTGCTCAGCAACAGCAGATCGGAGGCCGCGAACATTTCCGGATATTTGAGCGGCTTGTCCTCGCCCTCCGTCACGGAGAGAACGACGACCTTATGCGCTTCACCGAGATCGAAAGCCGCCGGACACACGAGATTGCCGACATTTTCGATAAACAGCAGTCCGTTTTGTTCGAGCTTCAACTGATCGAGTCCATGCCCGACCATATGCGCGTCGAGATGACAGCCCTTGCCGGTGTTGATCTGGATCGCCGGCGCGCCGGCGGCGCGAATGCGCTCCGCGTCGTTCGATGTTTGCTGATCGCCCTCGATCACCGCGATCGAAAAGCGCTCCTTCAATTCGCCGATCGCGCGCGCGAGCAGCGAGGTCTTGCCGGAGCCCGGACTCGACACGAAATTCAGCGCGAAAGTCCCGCTTCGCGCCAGACGCGCGCGGTTCTCGACTGCGTAGCCATTGTTCTTTCCGAGAATATCGCGTTCGATTTTGACGATGCGCTCCTGCGACAGGCCGGCGACATGAACGCCGGCCGCGCCCGCGCCAAAATCGATCACGGCCGAGGCGTTTTCGCGGGCGGCGCCATGGCCGTGATCGTGGGCGCGGGAATGCCCGTGGTCATGGGCGTGTTGGTGATCGTGGCCGTGTCCATGATCGTGCTCATGCGCATGGTCATTTTGACCCTCATGCGAATGACCGTCCTTCGCTTCGACGCGGGGCTTTCCCTCGACGCTCGAAGTTCCGCAACCGCAGACCGTGCACATCACTCGACCTCCAATTCCTTCACACGCATGTCGTCGCCAGCCGCGACCTGCACATGATGCCGCCCGCACTCGGGGCATGGACCGAAACGTTCGAACATCGGCACGGACTTCGCGCAATCGAGACATCAACCCTCCCCGGGAACCACGTCGATATCGAGACGGGCGCCCTCGACAATGGCGCCGCGCGCCACGGCCTCGAAGCAAAAGCGCATCGCTTCCGGCTCGACGCTTCCCAGCGCGCCAATCTCCAGCCGCACGACGCGCACGTGCGAAAAGCCCTGTTTGCGGCCTTCATCCTCGATCAGTTCGACGAGGCTTTGGGTAAGGGCCATCTCATGCATGAGCCGGCTCCATGACCTCGACGCGACACAGCACGCGCGGGCAGAACAGGCCCGCGAGCCGGGCGATCGACGCCGCCGCCTGGGGCACCCGCGCGCCGAGCACGGCGGCGACGAAAGTGCCGGCGGGATGAAAATTCCATTCCGTCGGCGCGACGATAGCATAATCCTCGATTTTGCCGTCGCGCGATAGTCGCGTCCAATGACCGAGGCGCCCCGCGCGACGTTTCGACCGCCGCGAAGCCTTCTCGCGCGGCGGGGGGCGACGCCATGCGGCCCGGTCCGCTTCCTCGCCCGTTGCGGCGCGCGAGAGTCGGTCGAGACATTCGGATAGATCGATCATCCGCGCCCCCCAGCCGCGCCATCGCGGCGCCAGCGAAGAAAGTCCGTCTCGCGCCAATTCCGCGCGAAGGCGCCGGTTTCCAGCGCGCGGCGGGGCGCCGACGGGCGGCGGCGAAAGCCTCGCCGTCGGACGCTTAACGTTTCACCACCACGCGGCCTCGCGCTTGGCGTAGACGACCTCAACCGCGGCCCCGACACCGGGACCAGCGCCGGCGCGCCGGGCCGCGACATCGCTGCGATACGCGCGATATAGTCGGGCCAGTCGTAGACCTTCGGAAGGACGCCAAGCATCTTGCCGTTGGGGTTGACGACGAGGCTGGGAAAGACGCCGACATGAAACCGCTGCTTGAGCGCGGCCTCGGCCCGCGTCGCGATTGGGTCTCGTTGCCAATTTTGCGCATGAGACTGGCAA
This sequence comes from Methylocystis sp., assembly GCA_049591215.1. Lineage (GTDB taxonomy): Bacteria > Pseudomonadota > Alphaproteobacteria > Rhizobiales > Beijerinckiaceae > Methylocystis. The sequence goes on from JBAWEN010000305.1 coordinate 3,725, forward strand.
TGCGATTGCGCTCGGAGTGGTCGCGGTCGACAAGACGTCGATCGACGCCTTTCTGAATCCCGCCAGAATCGAAGCCGAGCACGGCATGCTGTTTTTCGTGGGCGATCCGGCATGACGCGGCGCTCCAAGTCTACTTTGGGTTCCACAGCGGCAGCGTGAAAATCTGCCGCGCATAGGCGTTGCCGGCGACGACCCAATAGATGCGCCCGAGCAAGTCGACCGCCGGCAGATAGCACGAGGAGAAATGCGCGAAGTGCGCTCGTCTCGCTCTGGCAGGGCGAGGTTTGTATAAGGAGGCCCACCCCGCTCCGGAATCGACATCGTGCATCCGCCGCGACCGCCGGCCCGCAACCAGAGCACATTGAAAGGTTTCGCGCGCCGCATTGAAGCCGAGCTTCGCGCTTTCCGCAAGATTGGGTCGATGGGTGCGGAAGCCAGCCGCTAGCGGGAGGGGGAGCGTCGGCGGGGCCGTTATCGCCGTCAGCCCATCGTAAGTGGAAATGGATGCGGCATTGCCTGAAACGCCCGCGCCGCCTACATTGTAGTGCCCAGCATTCGTAAAGCGACATAGTCATGATCACGATGAGATCCGCCTCGGAACGTGGGAACGCCAATTTGGGATGGCTGGATAGCCGTCACAGTTTTTCGTTTGGCGACTATTACGATCCCGATTACATGGGCTTTGGTCCCTTGCGCGTCATCAACGAGGATCGTGTCCGTCCAGGCGCCGGCTTTGGCGCCCATGGGCATCAGGACATGGAGATCATTTCCTATGTTCTGGAAGGCGCCCTGGAACATAAGGACAGCATCGGCACAGGATCGGTGATCCGCCCGGGCGACGTGCAGATCATGTCGGCCGGGACCGGCATTCGCCACAGCGAATTCAACCATTCGAAAACCGAGCCGGTTCACTTCCTGCAGATTTGGATTCTGCCGGATCAATTGGGCATTCCACCCCGCTACGATCAAAAGACATTCCCCGCGTCCGGAAAATACGGACGGCTGCGCCTCATCGGATCGCCCAACGGCCGCGGCGACTCGATCGTCATCAATCAGGATGTCGAAATCTACGATGCGCTGCTGGACGCAAGCGCCACCGTCAGCCATTCGCTGGCGCCCGGCCGCAAAAGCTGGATCCAGGTCGTGCGCGGCGCCGTCGATATCAACGGCGAGGTCGCGAACGCCGGCGACGCCGCCGCGGTGGAGGACGAGAACAATCTGACCGTGACATCGCGCCAAAACGGCTCGGAAATCCTTTTGTTCGACCTGCCATAGCCGCGGAGGAGCGTAATGCTGTGTTTCCCGGCAAGGGATTCCGGGTGATCGCCCAAGAGGTCATCGCACAAGAGGCGCCCGATCAAGCGGGAGACGCGAGCGCCCCAATTCAAGAGCGTCTTCACTTTGGCTTCGGCCAATAGCCTCGGGGAGCGTCGTTCGCGCCAACGGGAGTCGTCTCGACCGGGCCTTCGCCGATAATTTGCACGACGACTTCCTCGTCGCCCGCGCCATCCCAATGAACTCCATTCGCCGGATGCAGGACATACGAGCCGGCCTTCATCGGGGCCGCCTTGTTGAAATCGAGTTCCTCTCCGACGCCATTCCACCAGACGCCCTTGATCACCGTCGCGTGCCGATCCCGAGAGTGAAAATGCGGGTTCGAATGCGCGCCCGGCGGGAAGCGCACCCGAATCACATAGAGGCCAGGCTTCGACGGATCGCCGAACAGCACCGCCTGCTCCGGTCCGATTCCCATTGGGCTTTTGAAGCGCACGTCCTCCGGCGCGATGCGAATGAAGTCTCGGACGGTCTGCGCGGCGGATGGAGCAAGCGCGACGGCCAAAGCGGCAAAAGCCAAGCCGCTTGCCACAAATCCAACTCGCTTCATCGCTTTCTCCCTTTAGCGCTTTCCGCTCGGATGGCGTCATCGGGGCGATAGCAAATCGATTTCGCCGCGAGCGAGCCCTATGACCGGGATTTTTTATAACTAGTTAGCTATACCCCGTTCACCTGACAACCCGAAAATCCTTGGGCGATATGACGCGGAAATTGTCGGTGACCGAATCACGTAGGTCCGCCCAACTTCGAGGAACTTTTTCACGCAGGAAATCG
>JBAWEN010000306.1:0-5154 GCA_049591215.1 Methylocystis sp.
CGCGTCTTATTTCGGCGCGCGAGACGGCGCGGCTGATGGGGCTTTCCGACGATTATATTTTGCCCGGAAATTATAACGAGGCGTATCACTTAACGGGCGACGGGGTCGTCGTTCCCGCCGTGCGGCACATAGCGGCGCATTTGCTGGAGCCATTGCTGCGCGGCGCGAGGCTGCGCGCGGCGGCGTGAGCGGCGAAGACCCAACAAAGCGCTCCGCCACCATGCGGGCGGTGAAATCCCGCGACACGACTCCCGAACTCGCCGTTCGCGCGCTGCTGCGGCGTTTCGCGCCGTCCTATCGGCTGCACCGCAAGGATTTACCGGGAAACCCCGACATCGCCTACATCGGCAAGCGGCGCGCGATTTTCGTGCATGGCTGTTTTTGGCACGGCCATGATTGCCCGCGCGGCGCGCGAGCGCCAAAAGCCAACGCCGATTATTGGCGCGCCAAGATCGCCAGAAACCGCGCACGCGACAAGGCCAACGCCGAAAAGCTTCGCGAACTGGGCTGGAGCGCGCTGACCGTCTGGGAGTGCGAACTCAAGGATTTTTGCGGGTTGGAGCGACGGCTGCGGGCTTTTTTGGCGTAACGCAGTGGGCCAGTTTGAGATTTTAAGCTATGCGGCGGGAGCGGAAATAGCGAGCGCGCCGCCATTCCACGCCCGCTCGTTGATCGCCACTTGGCGGCCGCGATAGAAGTTAATCGGGCCCGACGTCGTGACCGCTCGGGTCATGCCCTCCTGACTGAGAGTGATGGCTACCGTCTTCCGCCTTGAAACAAACCCTGACGGCGGTGCATTGGCGACGGCACGTCCGTATGGCCAGCGGGTCCATCGCCTCCGCCTCGGCCGGAGCCGACCACGACCAAGTGGTCTCGACTCCGCTACCGACGCGCTTGTCTTCGCGACCGGCCGCGATGCAACGCAGCGCGCGGGTGGCCAGATCGCACGTCTCCAGCAGAACCTCCGACTCTTTTAGGCCGATGGCGTCGTGCAGCAGACCCACGCCAAACCGCCGTAGACGGCCGCGGCGCTCAAGGACTTCTCTGACATCGCGCAGCACCCGCGCATCGCTGTCGGCAACAGGGGCAATGCCATTCAGCGCCTCGGACCGGATGAATTCCAGTCCGATCATCGGCAAAGCGCCATCGTCGCGACCGCTGCCGAATTCCAGGTTGATCGCGACGTGATCGCCAGCGCCCGCGGCGCGATGTTCGACCGGGCGAAGCGTGAAAGCGCGTTCGCCGGTACGCGGCTCCTCGATCATGATTTCGTTGTCGCCGATCGGAAAATGCGAATGCAGGAGCGTGACCCCAAAACGGTCGTTCGCGCCTTTGGCGATCAACAATCCTCCAATTTCGTCAAGGCATTCCCAGTCGCCATCGTCGAGAGCTTGCATCGCCGGCGAATCAATGTCGGGCAGGACCGCATAGTCTGTCTTGGTGTGAGCCCGGATATCAATCATGGAAAACCCCCATTCATCGAGAGAAGCCAAAATCACCGAATGGCCACCTGATAAAATGAGAGCGGTTTCCTGTCTGACAAGGACCCGGGCTCGCCTTGTGCGCGATGGTCGGCTGCGCCTCGTCGGAGAGCGCGTAGCGCAAAAAGTCCCTTGCGACGGGATCGGCGGGCGCGCCGATCGTGTTAAGATACGGACGGCGCGCAAGCGGTTCGTCCTCGGTCTTGACCGAGAATTTCGACGCCTTGCGCGGGGTCTCATTAATTTTCCCCGCGGTTGCAACTTTGTGTGGGCGAGTTCGTTTCCAAGACGAGCAAAAGCCTGAAAGGGAGGCCGGCATGACGTGGGATGGCATCTCGCAGCCGGGCGCCGTGGCGTGGGCGCCGTTGCGCATGGGTCAGGTTTACGGCGCCAAGCTGATGCAACTTAGCGCGGAGAACGTCAATTCCACGCTGGAATTCCTCGGAGAATTGTCGGGCGCGAAAACCCCCGCGGATTTCGCGGAGGCGGTCAGCAATGAAACGCGCCGGCGGTTGGATACGCTGACGGAACAGTTCGATGAACTATCGCGGCTGTTCGGCGCGACCAAGGCGGTTGATGTTGACGACGTCGGCCTTGGAGATTAGCCGCGAGAACACGCGACGCAAGCGGTTAAGCGTCGTCGCGCGCGATATCGCGCGCCAAGTCGCCGAGCCGACGGATTTCCATCTTGCATATCTCGCGCGCCCGCCAGTCCCATTGGCGCGCGTAAGCGAGGCGAAGCCGCCGGCGCCAATCCTCGAGTTCGCGCCGCAGGCGGTGCGTGCGCGAGTTGGTTTCGAAACGGATGATTTTTGCCTCGGGCATGACGCCAACCCTCGCGGCTACCGTGCTGAAGCGAATTCGTCCTGTCGAAACATATGGTGCGCCGCGGGCGCGGCGCCAGACCGGCGGCGGCGTCACGATAAGGCTCGCCATCACCGCGCGTCGTGGAAGACCCGCACGATTTCGGCGCCGGCTTCGATCGGTCGATAGAGGTTCAGATAATTGCCGACCGGGAACATCCGGAGGTCCGGGCGCACATCCGATCGCGCCACTCCGAGGCCTGGCGTTTCGCCAAGATTTCGACAGCGAAGGTCTATGTCGTCGAGCCAGCGCCGCGCCGCCGATGGATTATTCGCGGCGTATACAAGGCGATATTCGCGATATCAGCCTCCGCTTCCGGTTCGAGGCCGAACGTCACCGGGAATTGCCGTCCGGCGCCTCGTGATCCAGCCGCGCTCTGATGCGGGCGAAAGCCTCATCGCCGTCGCTCGCCGGACCGCTCTCGATTCCGCGATCCCAAAGGCGCCCCAATTCGGCGACGGCCTGCTCGCGCTGCGTGCGTCTGAATTGCCAGTCCCGCAGCGCCTCGCGCATCACTTCGCTCGCCGACGCATATTCGCCGCTCGCGACAAGCCGGCGCATGGTCGCCGCCATTTCGGGCGTGAGCGCGACGCTGATTTTCTCGACATTCGCCACGGGGGAGGGCTCCGTTTGTTGGATGGTAGGCAGCGCTCCTACTCACGGCAAGCGGGACGAGTGGAAGGGTTGGGCGGGGCGAAATTTCGGTTTTTGAGAGGGGGCTCTTCGGCGTCCGCGGATCGAGAGCCTGATTTATGTCGTGTCGAAATTTGACAAGATATTCTGGAACAGTGAAATCGACTCTTTGTTATAGAATAGTGGGCCGCGCGGCGATCATCACGACCGCCGCGCATTCTGCCCGCGCATCAATCCTTCGCGCGCTCCACGTAAGCCCCGTCTTCCGTCTGGATCACGACGCGCGTGCCCGGCTGGATGTGCGGCGGCACCATCACGCGGGCGCCGTTGCTGAGCTTGGCCGGCTTGTAGGACGACGACGCCGTCTGGCCCTTCATTGCCGGCTCGGTCTCGGTGATCTCCAGCGTGACGCGGGCGGGAAGCTGGATCGCCACGGCGGCGCCGTTGAACATGGAGAGGATGCAGACCATGTTCTCCTGCAACCATTGCGCCTGGTCGCCGAGGACGTCCTTGGACACGGCGACCTGCTCGAAATTCTCCTGGTTCATGAAGGTGAAGCCGTCGTCGTCGCCGTAAAGATAGGTATAGTCCTGGTCCTCGACGAAAGCGCGTTCGACCTGCTCGGTGGTCTTGTAGCGGTCGGTGGTCTTCACGCCGTCGGAGATGCGGCGCATGTCGATCTGCGTCGTCGGCGTGCCCTTGCCGGGGAAAAAGCTCTCCGCGCTCAGGACGACATAGAGGTTGCCATCATCTCTCTCGAGAATATTGCCCTTGCGGATGTTGCTGGCGATAACTTTCACGGTCTTGTTTCCTCGTGGGATCGCTGGAAGCGATCCGTTCCTGGTCGTGATTAGGATTGGCGGCGCCGGCCCGTCCGGTCTATGAACGGGTCGAAATTCATGTGCGGGTTAAAACCACACTTCGCCCCTCGCCGCAAATCCTCGCCCCCGAAAAATCGCGGATGACCCAACAATGACGCGCGCTTCGCCCTGGTGGGCAAAGGATGTTTACGCCGACCGCAAGCCCTTTCTCAAGGTCCGCTCCTTGCTCGGGGCGGCGATTCGGCAATTTTTCGCCCATGATCGATTTGTCGAGGTGGAGACGGCCGCGCTGCAGGTCTCGGGCGGCAATGAAACGCATATTTCTCCTTTCGGCGTGGAGTTGATCGGCGCGGGAGGCGACAAAAGCCGGCTTTATCTGCATTCCTCGCCGGAATTCGCTTGCAAAAAGCTGCTGGCGGCGGGCGAGGAGCGGATTTTCACCTTCGCTCATGTGTTCCGCAACCGCGAGCGCACGGCGCTGCACCATCCCGAATTCACGATGCTGGAGTGGTATCGCGCGCATGAACCGGTCTCGCGGCTGATCGAGGATTGCGCCGGGCTGCTGGCGGTCGCGGCCAAGGCGGCGGGGACCGACAGCTTTGTCTGGCGCGACCGCGAGGCCGAGGCTTTCGAAGAGCCGGAAATTTTGACCGTGTGCGAGGCCTTCGACCGCCACGCCAATATCGACCTCTCCGCGCTGCTGGGCGACCGCGACGGGCTGGCGGCGGCCGCCGCGCGGGACGGCGTAAGCGTCGCGGCGGACGACACATGGTCGGATCTCTTCAGCAAGATTCTTTCGGAGAAGGTCGAGCATCGGCTGGGGCGCGGGCGCGCGACGATCCTGACGGATTATCCGGTCAGCGAAGCGGCGCTGGCGCGCCCGAAGCCGGACGATCCGCGTTTCGCCGAGCGTTTCGAGCTTTATGTTTGCGGCGTCGAAATCGCCAATGGCTTCGGCGAATTGACCGATCCGGCCGAGCAGCGCCGCCGTTTTGTCGAGGCGGGAGCCGCCCGCGCGCGCCTTTATGGCGAGGCTTGCCCGATCGACGAGGATTTTCTCGACGCGCTAGCGGTCATGCCGCCGGCGAGCGGCATAGCGCTCGGTTTCGACCGTCTGGTGATGCTGGCGGCCGGCGCGACGCGCATCGAACAGGTGCTTTGGACGCCGGTGGCGGAGCGCGGGACGCCGATGAGAGGCGGGGCGGCAAGGCGAGCGAGTGGAAAGAGCCCTCATCCGACCCGGCTACGCCGGGCCACCTTCTCCCACAGGTGGGAGAAGGGATGCGCCATTGTTTTTATTGTTCGCGTAATTTATAGAAATTGAGGTTGAATCAATCGGCGTCCCTTCCTTCTCC
>JBAWEN010000307.1:0-8261 GCA_049591215.1 Methylocystis sp.
GGTCTTAGTGGTCGAAATCTGATGCTTGGGACCCTGCTTTAGGCTCTGAGCCGGGAGGATGCCGGGGTCAGCAATGCGCCAGAAGCGGACGTCCACCTTTTTTCTGAAGCGGAAGTTCCCGGTTCCGCGGAACGAAGTTTCCGCCGATTTCAGGGGCCAGCTCCAGGGCGTCTCCCGGCTCGATGGAGAATGGCCTTCCCTAGGCTAAACCCGCGGCAAAGGGTCATTGACCTACAGCGGAACCAATCGAAGGTCTGTCTCGTTGAGACAGACCTGGCTTTTCCAAGAGGGCGGCGAGTGCTCGGGGCGGTTTGTTGTCGGCGGTTCGCGCACACGGAGAACGCAATGCTCAAAATCAACAAAGCGCCAATAGCCATGATGCTGTTGGTGGGCGGACTGCTCGGCCATGCGTCCGGCCCAGCCGCGGCGGCTGTTCGGATCGAGGGACAGGTAGAGGCAGGCGGCGGTCCTCTCGCAAAGTCCACCGTGACCCTGTGGGCTGCGAGTGGGAGCGAACCAAAGCAACTGGCTCAAACAAAAACTGGCAATGACGGTCGCTTTCGGCTCCACTCCGCGGAGACCCCCGGCAAGGATGTCGTCCTGTATCTGGTCGCAAAAGGTGGCGAATCCACCGTCAACAAGGGCGTCAGCGACAACCCCGCCATCGCGCTAATAGCGGCGCTGGGGAGCAAGCCCCCGGCGAAAGTCGTCATCAATGAGATGACAACCGTGGCCTCGGTCTGGACGCATTCGCAATTTCTTGAAGGCACGGCGATCAGGGGTCGCGCGCTCGGTCTGAGCATCGCCGCTGGCAACGTGCCCAACTTCGTCGATCTTCAAACGGGTGGCTGGGGGACCGCAATTCAGGACCCTCTAAACAGCGGCCAAACGCCCACGATGGCAAACTTCGCGACGTTAGCCGATGTGCTCGCGGGTTGCGCCACGAGCGTGACCAGCGGCGCGTGCAACCAGCTCTTTGCGGCCGCCACGCCGCCGACCGGAGCCGCTCCAACCGATACTTTGACGGCGGCGCAGTCGATCGCTCGCTATCCGTGGCATCAGCCGGAGAGATTGTTCGCGCTGCTGGACCAGTTCTATCCGGTCCCGACCGGCAAAAACCTGCGGGCGACGCCCTTCATGCCCTATCTTAATATCGCGCCCAGCGCCTGGGTTCTGCCACTCAAATTCGACGGCGGCGGCTATCGCGCGGGCGGTAAGGCCATGTTCGACAGCGAGGGCAACCTCTGGGTCGGCGACAACTTCACGGTTGGGTGGCAAGGGACGGACAAATTGTGGCAGGGCCACGCCACCAAGTTCGCCCCCAATGGCAAGCCGCTTTCGCCAATCACCACCGGTTTCGTTGGAGGGGGGATGGAGGGCGGCACCTTCGGCGCGGCCGTTGACGCCAAGGACAACGCTTGGCTCACCTCTTACGGCAGCAAGTCGATCACGGTATTCGACAAGAGTGGCAAGCCCCTGACGCCGCCGGAGGGGATCACGTTCAATGGCCAGCTCGGGCTGATGCAGGGGGTCGTCGTTACTCCCAGCGGCGACGTCTGGGTCTTGGGCATCGAAAAGCGCCAGCTTGTCCACTTCCCCAAGGGCGATCTGACCAAGGGCCGGATCGTTTGCGAGGGCGATAGCGCCGAGCCGTGCAAGTCGTTCCTTGCGCCGTTTCACCTCGGTATTGATCAGCAGGACCGGATTTGGGTGGCCAATAGCGGCATCGACCACATCACACGTTTCCCCGCCGCTGATCCGAGCAAGGCCGAGAACTTCAAGGTCGGGTTCAACAGTAGCGGTCTTGGCATCGACAGCCGTGGCGACGTCTGGGTCACCGAACGGTTCGGCAGCGGGCTCTTGGGTATGGCCCATCTGATCGACATGGGGGTTCGCCTGAAGCTCGAAGGCGTTGCGGCGGCGTCCGATTACCTGACGAAGACGATGTCCGAGCAGAAGGGTGGCCGCTTCGGCGGCAGCGTCACGCTGCTGCGTCCTGACGGCAGTCCATATCCAGGCTCGCCGTTCAAGGGCGGCGGTCTCCCCGGGCCATGGGCGGTAGTGGTGGACGGCGACGACAACGTGTGGATATCAAACTTCGCCATGCCCAGCAGTCCGATTGTGCAGCTGTGCGGCGTCCGCACAGAGAACTGCCCGCCTGGCATGAAGACCGGCGATCAGATTTCGCCACCCGGCGGCTACGTTGGCGGCGGCCTGCAGATGCAGACCGATATAGCCGTCGACCCGGCGGGCAACGTCTGGGCGATGAACAACTGGCAGGACATCGACAGCTGCATGGGGACGCCCAAGGAGGCGCTTTCGACCCGTTGCGGCGGCCAGGGCGTCGTGATTTTCTATGGGATGGCCAAGCCGGTCCGCGCGCCGCAGATCGGGCCAGCGCGCGCGCAGTAAATCAGTCGTGGGTTCGTATTTTTGGCACGTGACAGGAGAGTGGTCTCGCCTTCAGAGGTTTATGCTCGAACAAAAAATTAAGAAGCGGCCGTCTGGTTTCGTGCCGAGGAGCTTGGCCGCTTTCTGCGCTTGTCCATGACTGCTTGGCGTCAAAACCAGTCCAACGGCGACCGCCCGCGACATCCCATTTCGCGGGCGCCAAGTGTCAGATTTCCACCACTAGCGCGGTCGCGGCGTCGCCGGCACGCTTTTTCCTATGGCTTTCTTTAAGCGAGGCCGTTGTCCCAAATCGGGACGGCCGAGCCGTCTCGGTTCGGGGTCGCGCGGTTTGAATGAGCCGCGGCGTTTCCGGGTGTCGCGTTTTGATGGAGGACAGTTTGATCAGCATGACGCCCGTTGCTTTCAGAGGCTGTTTTGGATGGCTGCACCAAGCGGCCGGCGGCAGTCGCGGCGTCGTGCTTTGCGCGGCTTCGGGCTATGAGGCGCTGGGCGCTCATCAGAGTTGGCGCGTTCTGGCGGATCGTCTCGCCGCCGGGGGGGCGCCGACGCTCCGTTTCGACTATCCCGGTTGCGGCGATTCGCTTGGCGACGGCGGCGGTCCCTGCGCTACCGAAGCCTCGATCTCGTCGATTCGCCAAGCGGCGGAGTTTTTGCGGGAACAAACCGGCGTTAGCGAAGTCGCGCTGATCGGGCTGAGGCTCGGAGCGGCCTTCGCGCTGGAGGCGGCGCTCGCGGACGACGCCGTCGACAGCCTCGCGTTCATTACGCCGGTCCTTCGCGGGAAGTCGTTCTTGCTCGAGCAAAAAGCGCTGGCCAAAGTCATCGCCGCGCGGGGCGGCGCCAACACAATCGAGGACTTCAGCGCCGACCGCATTTCGATCGAAGGCTTCGAGTTCGACCGTGACGCCATCGACGCGATCATGAAGATCGATCTCCAGTCGGTCGCGCGACCGCCCGCGCGGCGGATTCTCATCGTCGGCGAACCGGGCTCCGCTCGCTATGACGCATTCGCGGAAAAGCTGAAATCGCTTGGCTGCTCGGTCGCGTGTTCGCAATTGTCCGAGGTGGGCGCGTGGCGCCCGTCCACCATTCCAACGCCGGCTCCGCTGGAGGATATCCAATCCATCGTCGACTGGGCGCGAGCGGGAGCCGGAGAAAGAATAGCCCGCGCGGTCGTCGCCACGCGGGAGATCGAAACCGAGAACTTCGTGGAGTCCGTTCTGCGCTTCGGGGAAGCGGACAGACTGGTCGGCGTCCTTTGCCGTCCGAGAACCGAAACAAAGCAGCGCGGACGCCCAGCGATGTTATTGCTGAATACGGGCGCCAATCATCATATCGGGTCCGGACGCACCATGGTCGAACATGCCCGCTTTCTCGCGGGAGAGGGCCATGCGACCTTGCGGATGGATTGCTTAGGCATAGGCGATTCGGATTGGCTGCCGGAAGGACCGCTCGCCGTCATTCATCACGAAGAACGCGCCGCCGATGTTTCACATGCGATTGATGCGTTGGAGGCCGCGGGGTTCGACGACATTAGCGCGGCCGGAGTCTGCAGCGGCGCGTTTCTCGCGTTCCGCTCCGCCTTGAAGGACGTTCGCATCAAGCGGCTGCTGCTCGTCAATCCGCAATTCTGGCTTCCTCTTTCGAGCGAACAACTCGCGGACGCGCGGCAGGGCACGTTCGGCTCCACTTCGACCTATTTTGGGAAGGCGCTCAGCGTCGAGGCTTGGCGACGCGTGGTCGAGGGGCAGGTGGACCTTGGCGCCTTGCTGTCGATCGTTCGCGAAATCGTCGCGCGAGGCAAAAAGGCCCTGATGTCGCGATTCCCGAAGCCCTCCGGTCCAAGAAACCGGCTCGAAAGCGAATTGTCGGCGCTGGGCGAGCGCGGTTGCCAGACTCTTCTCGTTCTCGGCGCTTCGGATTCCGCGCGGGAAATCTTCGCCGAGCACATGGCCGCGGCCAATATGGCCAGCCTGCCCAAGGGATTGGACGTCGAGTTTATCCAGAACGTGGATCACGTGTTCGCGACGCGCGGCGCGCGAGCGGTGTTCAGGCGTCTGTTGGCGAGGGTTATCAGCCGGGACGAACACGAGCCATCCGCGACGGGAAGAGAATCGATCGTCCCATCGAATGGAAGGCGGGAGCACGCCGTGACCTCGCCCAGGCGCGAGGGCGTTCCGGAACTCGCCTCGAAACCGATGTGAGAGCCGCCCGCTGGACCGCTTCGACGCGGCCAATGGCCTCCAAAAGTTTTGCTCGCGGCGGACGGCGAGAAGGCCCATATAGCAATCGTCCGGCGGATGCATTCACTATGTTCTTGACCCGATGACGCTTTTGGTATTCGCTCTCGGATCGCGGTCCTAGAGGCGGTTTTTAGGCGTATTTGCGACAAATTTTTGTTGTGAAGGCTACGTCTCATCAATTACAATTCGTCATCGCCGTCGGAAGCGCGCGTCCAGTGAACGCGCCGTCCCCTGGAGTTTCACCCCAATTGCGAGTCATTCGCTCATGAAGAATGTGTTTTTCGCCTTGACGACGATTCTTGTGCTGTCTATCGGCGATTTTTCCGCGCGCGCGCTCGACTCGTCATTGGCGTCAACGCAGGCGGATGCGACGAGAACGTTTGACGCCTCTTCGCAGCAGTCGACGTCACATGGCGATGTCGCCTCCGGGGCGTCGTGCCGGGAAGTGGAAGTGGCGACCGACGAGGGCTATGGCGTGAGCAGCCATGTGACGCGTTGGGAATGCGCCGGCCCGTTAAAACCATAAAGGGTTTTCGCCCGTTCGCCTTCTCCTCGGGGCCGCCGCGGAGAAGGCGTTTTTGCTTTCGGCTGTCGCGCCGGCGTCTCGCGGCTCGAGAATTCGTGAACCTCGAACTCTTTAGCGTCAGCTTGCCGCCCGCGCCGGCTTCGCCTCGCGCTGCGCATAGCCCAGGCGAATGTTCAATTCGTGCAGCAAGTCCTCGGCGGCTTGCGGAATATTGGTGCCGGGCGGGAAAATGGCGCTGGCGCCCGCGTCGTAGAGCGCCTGGAAATCTTGCTTGGGGATCACGCCGCCAACCACCATCATGATGTCTTCGCGGTCGGCTTGCTTCAAGGCGTCGCGCAATTCGGGCGTCAGCTTGAGGTGACCCGCCGTCATCGTCGAGACGCCGACGACGTGGACGTTCTCTTCCGCCGCCTTTTTCGCGACTTCCTCCGGCGTCGCGAACAAGTCGCCGATCACGACGTCGAAGCCAAGATCCGAGAAGGCGGAGGCGATGACCTTCTGGCCGCGGTCATGGCCGTCCTGGCCCATCTTGGCGACGAGAATGCGCGGCTTGCGCTTTTCGTTTTCCTCGAAGGCCTTGGTCATGCCCTTGACCCGGTTCACCGCCGTCGCGTCCGGGCCCGCTTCTCGCGCATAGATGCCGGAGATCACATTGGCCTTGGGCTGATGGCGAGTGAAGACCTTTTCTAGCGCGAACGAAATCTCGCCGACGCTCGCCTTCGCGCGCGCGGCTTTCACCGCGAGATCGAGCAAATTCGCGCCGGATGTCGCGCCTTCGGTCAACGCGTCGAGCGAGGCTTGCGTCTTGGCTTCGTCGCGTTCGGCGCGCAAGCGTTTCAGCTTCTCCAACTGCGCGGCGCGGACGGCGGAATTGTCGATCTTGAGCACGTCGGGCGCCACGTCGTCGAGCGGCTGAAACTTATTGACGCCGACGACCACTTGCTTGCCCGTGTCGATGCGCGCCTGTGTTTTCGCCGCCGCCTCTTCGATGCGCTGCTTGGGCACGCCGAGCGCGATCGCCTTGGCCATGCCCCCCAGCTTCTCGATTTCTTCAATATGCGTCCAGGCGCGTTTGGCGAGTTCGGCGGTTAGCCGCTCGACATAATATGAGCCGCCCCAGGGGTCGATGATGCGCGTCGTGCCGCTCTCCTGTTGCAGCACGATCTGCGTATTGCGCGCGATGCGGGCGGAAAAGTCGGTCGGCAGCGCCAGCGCTTCGTCGAGCGCGTTGGTGTGCAGCGACTGCGTGTGGCCCTGCGTGGCGGCCATCGCCTCGATGCTGGTGCGGATGGCGTTGACGTAAACGTCCTGCGCGGTCAGCGACCAGCCGGAAGTCTGGCAATGGGTGCGCAACGTCAGGCTCTTTTCCGATTTCGCGCCAAGATCCTTCATCAGCCGCGCCCAGAGCAGCCGCGCCGCGCGCAGCTTGGCGACTTCCATGAAGAAATTCATGCCTATCGCGAAAAAGAACGACAGTCTCGGAGCGAAGGCGTCGATGTCGAGCCCGGCCTCGATTCCCGCGCCCACATATTCGACGCCATCGGCCAGCGTATAGCCCAGTTCGAGATCGGCCGAGGCTCCCGCCTCCTGCATGTGATAGCCGGAAATCGAAATCGAGTTGAACTTCGGCATATTCTTGCTGGTGTAGGCGAAAATGTCCGAGACGATGCGCATCGACGGGAATGGCGGATAAATATAGGTGTTGCGCACCATGAATTCTTTAAGGATGTCATTTTGAATCGTGCCGGTGAGCTTGTCGGCCGAAACGCCTTGCTCCTCCGCCGCGACAATAAACAGGGCCAGCACCGGCAGCACGGCGCCGTTCATGGTCATCGACACGCTCATTTGATCGAGTGGAATGCCGTCGAACAGCGTGCGCATGTCGTAGATCGAGTCGATCGCGACTCCGGCCATGCCGACGTCGCCGGAAACGCGCGGATGATCCGAGTCGTAGCCGCGATGCGTCGCGAGGTCGAAAGCGATGGAGAGGCCCTTCTGACCCGCCGCGAGATTTCGGCGATAGAAGGCGTTGGAGTCCTCGGCGGTGGAAAAGCCGGCGTATTGGCGGATCGTCCAGGGCTGGGCGACATACATCGTGGGGTAGGGGCCTCGCACGAAAGGCGCAACGCCCGGATAGGAGTCGACGAAGCCGAGACCGTCGATGTCCGAAGGACCATAGAGATTCTTCACCTCGACGCCCTCGGGCGTCATCCAAAGGCGCGGCTCCGACGCCGAGGGCTTCGCGTTCGCGGGAGCGAAGGGAATCTTGGTGAAGTCGGGAATGGCGGCCATCGGTTCCTCGGCTTGGCGTAGGGCGCTTTCCCGTCCGGTGCGACAGAAGCGGCGCCGATGCTATTTTCTTCGAATTTTCCCTCGCCCGAACGGCGTCCAACACGGCGAAAATACGTTGACAAGCGTTTTAGACCACGCGCGCGCGCGGTGCAAAGCCCTGTCGCGACAATGGCCGCCTCCGCTGGCGGCGCGTTCGTCGATTTGCACGCGCCCCGGCTAATTTGGAGGTGGCTTGATTTTTCGCAAATTTGATACTTGTCAACCCAGCCGGCGCCGGGCATAACCGTCGCCATCGGCTTCCTGGCAATATTGCTAAGCATTTGCTCGAAAATGCAAATTTTATTTGCGACGCTTGGTCGCGGCTCCGAGCGGGCGGACTCAAAAAAAGCCTTGACTGTTGTGCGATGCAGCATTATACAGAGTGCATCGCAGCGAGATTGCTCTTGCTTCGTAGCCCTCCTTGGGCGTTTCCTCCCTTGACTTGGGCCGCTGGTCTTCCGGCGGCCCCTTTTTTTATGCGATCACATGGAAAAACGAGCCGGAAACGCCGCCCACGCGTAAGCCGCAAGCCGATTTCGTTTCGTCATAAGCGTCGCGAACCATCGCGAAACATGCGCCTTCCTCCCGCAACACCGTCGCGTAATGGAACTCGTGCCCGCGTAGCCGCGTTCCGGCCCGCCCCAGACAGTGATCCGTCACAAGCGCGGCGTCGCGGTAGCCAAGACGCAGTTTGCGCTGCGAAAAACTCGTCTCCAGCCTCAACAGCCCCGCCATCGCGTGAACCTGGC
>JBAWEN010000308.1:0-2703 GCA_049591215.1 Methylocystis sp.
TTTTCGGCCCGATCATGATCGTATTTTTCCTAACGATCGGCGCGCTCGGCGCGATGCACATCCCCGAAGCGCCGCAAGTGCTGCGCGCTTTCGCTTTGCGCGTGGGCCTGCGCTTTCTGAGCGACCACGGCTGGATCGGCTTCGCCGTGCTCGGCTCGGTGTTTCTGGGCGTCACCGGCGCCGAGGCGCTCTACGCCGACATGGGGCATTTCGGGCGTTTCCCGATCCAGGTCGCCTGGACCTTCTTCGTATTGCCGGACCTGCTGCTGAATTATCTCGGCCAGGGCGCGCTGATCCTTTCGAAGCCCGAGGCCATCGAAAACCCGTTCTTCCTGCTGGCGCCCGATTGGCTGCTGCTGCCGCTGGTCATTCTGTCGACGGTGGCCACGGTGATCGCCAGCCAGGCGGTCGTCACCGGAGCTTTCTCGCTGGCGCGTTCGGCGATCCAGCTCGGCCTGCTGCCGCGCCTCGAGGTCACCCATACCTCGGAGATGCAGGAGGGGCAGATTTACATCGGCCGCGTCAATCGGCTGCTGCTGATCGGCGTGCTGATTCTCGTCCTTGTGTTCAAAAGCTCCTCGGCGCTGGCCTCGGCCTATGGCATCGCCGTGACCGGCACGATGGTGACGACGACGGCGCTGGCTTTCGTCGTCGTGTGGAAGCGATGGCGCTGGCCGCTGTGGGCCTCGATTCTGATGATCTCCGGCTTCCTCGCGATCGACCTCGCCTTCCTCGCGGCCAATCTGATGAAGGTGGTGGATGGCGGCTGGGTGCCGCTGGTGCTCGCGGGATGCTCGATGATCGTGATGTGGACCTGGGTTCGCGGCACGCATCTCTTGGCCGAAAAGACCCATCGCGACTCCATCCCGATTCGCGAATTGATCGCGATGCTCGCGAAGTCGAAGCCGACGCGCGTCCCGGGCACGGCGATCTTCCTGACCAGCGACCCCAATGTCGCGCCGACCGCCTTGATGCACAATCTCAAGCACAACAAGGTGCTGCACGAGCGGGTGCTGGTGATCTGCGTCAACAGCGAGGATTTGCCGCGCATCGCGCCGCAAAAGCGGTTCGAGATCGAAAAACTGTCCGACGATTTCACCCGCGTCACGCTGCATTACGGCTTCATGGAAAGCCCGCGCGTGCCTGCCGCGCTCGCCGCGATGCGCAAGGCGGGGCTGAAATACGACATCATGACCACATCGTTCTTTCTGGGCCGGCGCTCGATCAAGGAAAGCCCGACCTCCGAAATGCCGGCCTGGCAGGACAAGCTCTATGTCGCGCTGACCAAGCAATCCGCCAATGCGACGGACTTCTTCTCGATTCCCTCGGACCGCGTGGTCGAGCTTGGAGCGCGGGTGACGATTTGACGGCGGCGTCTGTAACGAAACGATTGCGGCCAAGCGAATAACAACTAGATTGCGCCCGGAACCGCCGCCCCTCGAGAAAACGAGACCCCATGCCGCCAGCCGCCGCCCCGCGCCACTCCCGCGTCATTGTCCTGGGCTCCGGCCCCGCCGGCTATACGGCGGCGATCTATGCCGCGCGCGCCATGCTGGAGCCGGTGCTGATCGCCGGCTTCGAGCAGGGCGGGCAGTTGATGATCACCACCGATGTCGAGAACTACCCCGGCTTCGCCGAGCCGATCCGGGGCCCCTGGCTGATGGACCAGATGCGCGCCCAGGCCGAGCATGTCGGCACGAAACTCGTTTCGGATCATATCGTCGAGGCGCGGCTCGGCCGCCGCCCATTCGAGCTGCTCGGCGATTCGGGCGTTGTATACACCTGCGACGCGCTCATTATCGCGACGGGCGCCAAGGCCAGATGGCTAGGGCTGCCGAGCGAGGAGGAATTCAAGGGTTTTGGCGTCTCCGCCTGCGCCACCTGCGACGGATTCTTCTTTCGGGGCAAAAGGGTTATCGTCGTCGGCGGCGGCAATACGGCGGTCGAGGAGGCGATTTATCTCTCCAACATCGCCGCCCATGTGACCGTGGTGCATCGACGTGATACACTCCGTTGCGAGCGGGTTTTGCATGAGCGATTGCGCAAGCGGCCCAATGTGGAAATATTGTTCGATCACGCCATTGACGAGATTTTAGGCGACGCCGATCCGCGCGGCGTCACGCATGTTCGCGCAAGAAACACGCGCACGGGCGCATTTTCGCGCATCCCGGCGGACGGCGTCTTCGTCGCCATCGGCCACCACCCGGCCTCCGAACTCTTCAGGGACCAGCTCACGCTGAAGCCCTCCGGCTATATCGCCGTGGAGCCCGGCACGACCCGCACCAACATCCCCGGCGTCTTCGCGGCGGGCGACGTCGCCGACGAAATCTACCGCCAGGCGGTGACGGCGGCGGGTCTTGGCTGCATGGCGGCGCTGGAAGTCGAAAAGTATCTGCTGGAAGGGCCGACCAGCGCTTAAATAACGGAAAGAACAAGCAATGACCGAACGCGCCGTGTTCCAGAAGAAATCCATGCCGGTCGAAGTAGAGGCCGGCAAGATATACTATTGGTGCGCCTGCGGCCGTAGCGCGACGCAGCCGTTTTGTGACGGCGCCCATAAGGATACGGGGCTCGGCCCGGTCCCCTATAAGGCGGAGGCGACCGGCAAGGCGTTCTTTTGCGGCTGCAAGGCGACGAAAAACGAGCCGCTGTGCGACGGCTCGCATAAGAGTTTTTTGGCCTAGTCCTCGCCATAAAAGGAGC
>JBAWEN010000309.1:0-8491 GCA_049591215.1 Methylocystis sp.
GCGCGCAGCGGCTTGGCGTCCGGCGCGGGTTGGGAAATCGGCGAGGCTTCGGACCCCTCGCTCTTCTCGCCCGTATAGGCGGTCGCCTCGGCGGCGGCGCCGATCGGAACGCCGGCCGGGCGGGCGCGCGCGACAAGACCATCATAACCCGGCGCGCGGCCGGCATAGACGACGACCGGCGTGAAAAACGGGCGCGGCAAGCGCGCGAGATCCTTGACGCTGACCGACTGCCGGCCGCCGGCCAATGCGTCGACCACGGGATTTCCCGTCGGCGCCGCGTTGATCGGGATCGTCATATCCTCGACCTCGGCCATGAATTCCTTGGCGGCCTTGGCGCGGTGGCCGCACACCCTGTCGCGCAGGTCGGGCGGGGCGCCATTGCCGCTCGGCAAGGACTCGAGCGAACCCATCGGAGAGCCCGTCTGGAACGCGCGGTCGAGCAGCGCGGCCGTCTTCGCCGTGCGCGACGCCGGCGTCGGCGCGCCCAGCACCACGGCGATCAACTTTTGCCCGCCATGGGTGGCGGAAGCGACGAGATTATAGCCGGCGGGGCAGGTGAAGCCGGTCTTCATGCCGTCGGCGCCGGGATAGCGGCCGAGCATCCCGTTGTGGTTCGCCGTGATCCTTCCGCCAAGCTGCATCGCGCCGATATTGAACAGGCTCGCGGATTCGGGAAATTGCTGTAGCAGCGCGCGGCCGAGAATCGCGAGATCGCGCGCCGATGTCACATGCCGCGGATCCGGCAGGCCATTGGGATTGACCCAATTGGACTCGCGCATCCCAAGCGCCGCCGAGGCCTTGTTCATCTCATCGGCGAAGGCCTCGACCGAGCCCGACACGCCTTCGGCGACCGTGACGGCGACATCATTGGCCGACTTCACCATCAACATCACCAGCGCATTGCGCAGCGTGACCTCGGATCCAGGGCGAAACCCCATCTTCGACGGCGCCATCTTCGCGGCGCGCGCCGAAACGACCAGCGGCGTGTCGAAGGTCAGCCGACCCTGGCGCACCGCGTCGAGCGCCACATAGACGGTCATGAGCTTGGTGACCGAGGCCGGATACCAGACCGCGGCAGCCTCTTCTTGCTCGAGAATCTGCCCGGAGGCGACGTCGATCACGACGGAGGGCGCGGCCCGCGCCGGCGAGGCGAAAGCGACCGGCAGAGCCGACGCCAGGGCGAGAAGCCCGCGAAATGTGCGTTTGTCCGGCAAATGCATCTAATTCTTCCCCTTGAGGGTCGACGCCCCCGGAGTTTACCCACTCGCGTCAGAATAGTCGCGAAAGATCGAACCTTCAAATCGGCGCAAAATGTGGCAAAGCCATGCCCACGAAGCCCATTTCTCATCCGGCGCCGTCATGTTGACGCGTGAATTACAGGCCTCGGGGAGCGCGGCGCGAAGTAACCCATTATAAATTCATGGTTCGAATTATGTTTCGCGCGTTTGGCGCGAACTCCTCTTCGAACCATGGATTTCTAGTAAGCCATGGCTGGTTGCGTGGAGAGGGATGCGGCAACGGCAGATAGCCGCGCGGCAAAAACTCTTTCCAGGCTTTGATGGTCTCGCAAAGCTTGGCTTTACGGCGGCCGCCGAGATAATAAGCTTGCGCATGCCGTCCCACAAGCAAAGTGAGCGTGATGTCAGGCAAGTGCGCATTTAGCATTTCGTGCCAGCGGGGAGCGCATTCCGGGCGGGGTGGATTATCGCCGGAGGCGGCTTTGCCCGGATAGCAAAAGCCCATCGGGATAATGGCCGTCTTGCGCGGATCATAGAATTGCTCCCGGGTTAAACCAAGCCACTCGCGCAGCCGATCGCCGGACGCGTCGTTCCAGGGAACGCCGGTTTCGTGCACCTTTCGGCTAGGCGCCTGGCCAACGATACACAGCCGCGCCGACCTATGCGCCTGCAAAACCGGACGTGGACCGCATGGCAGGGCGTCGGCGCAATGCGTGCACGCCCGAATATCCTTGAGCAGTCGCGGCAGGGTCTTGTGCATTTTTCACGAGGTGAGCGAGCATGAACTACAGAGGTAGAGTAGCTTGCCCGGATGGATAAGTAATTCGCGTTCCTTCAACCCGCGCGAAAGGCGTAAGCTTATGCATGCGGTAGTTGCTTTCCGATAAAATCTCGACCACCGGTACGCCGCGCACAATGAGCGCGTCGGCGACCAGGGATCGGTGGCAGCGCCAAGGCGCCGCTTCGGCGCACATGATCGCGGCGCGCTTTTGCCGGCTCATGCGAATGAGCATTTCGAGCGCGTCCTGAAACTCCCCGCTTTGCATGTAGTCGGCATAGCCGCGAAAGCCTTTGTCGCGCCAGCCGGTATTCGAGGAATCTTGGTGGGCGCGCCGCAGACCGCCCAGCGCTTGAATGTGCGCATATTCGATATCCCGCCCTGTCAGGCTCTCGGCCAAGGACGTGTCGTTGAATTGCGGGTTATGGCGCGAACGGGGCATCGCGCGGATGTCCACGAGGCGCTTGACGCCATAGGTTTGCAGCAAAGCGATGAAGCGCTCGATTGGCAAAGTCGAATGGCCGACCGTGAACACGGCGCCTTCGGGCCAATGCGCTTCTCGCGGAGGAGGATGTTCACTCATGACGGCGGCGCCAGGCGCTTGGTTCGACGATTCAGCGCCTCAATCTCCATGCGATCATCGATCCTCTCTTTGTATATCGAAATCGTCAACCCCGCCTTGCTTCTTACAGACGTTCTCGTCGGCGCGATCTTTTGGGTGTTTTACCGCCGCGTCGGCATGTGCGGCATAGAGCTCGCCGTCAGTTTCGCGTTGGTTCTCGACGGGTCCGACGAACGCCGGCGGGCATTGAAATTCGTCGGCCTAAATATCGGCCTGCTTGCGCGGGCTCATCCCAAGGCCTTACGATTGACGGGACTCGACCAAGAACTCCCGGAGGCATGGAGATGGCGAAACCGACCCAGAGCGACGCCGAAGCGGCGGTCAGGGTTCTCATCGAATGGGCGGGCGACGATCCCGGCCGCGAAGGCCTGATCGATACGCCGAGCCGGGTCGCGCGATCCTATCGGGAGCTTTTCGCCGGCTACGCCGACGATCCCCGCGAGTATCTAAAGCGCACCTTCGAGGAAGTCGGCGGTTACGACGAACTGGTGGTGCTGAGGAACATCCGCGTGGTCAGCTTTTGCGAGCATCACATGCTCCCGGTGATCGGTCGCGCGCATGTCGGGTACCTGCCGACGAACCGCGTGGTGGGCATCTCCAAACTGGCGCGGGTGGTCCACGGGTTCGCCCGCCGGCTGCAAATCCAGGAAAAACTTACCGCCGAGATCGCCGAAGCCATTCAGGAGATTCTCACGCCGCATGGCGTCGGCGTGGTGATCGAGGCCGAGCACAGTTGCATGACGTTGCGCGGCGTGAACACGCTCGGCTCGACATTAACCACCAGCCGTCTGCTCGGCGTGATCCGTGATGACGCCCGCACCCGTGGGGAATTCCTTGACCTGGTGCGCGGAGGGTGACCGCGCCCGACCCGCGAACCATCCAGCACAATGAGAATTTTTCCCTCACGAAGGTGAGACGCCCGTCAAGAAACCAGCGTCACGGATATCGCTCCAAGGAAGTCGCGCTTGCCAATCTCCACACCGCAATGACGAAGGATCGCATAGGCGGTGGCGAGATGAAAATAGAAGCTCGGCAGCACGAATTGGGCGAGGTAATCATCGCCTTTCATGCTTCCCTTGGCGCTCGGCCCCAAAGGAAATACGATCTCGCGATGTTCAGACGCGTCGATCCGAACGGGCTCGAGCGTCTCGAGATAACCGATCGTGTCGTCGATACGGGTTTTGAGCTGCTCGATGGTCGTCTCGTTGTCCTCGTAACGAGGAGGTTCGACGCCGACGAGCCGCGCGGCCCCATTCTTCGCCTGGTCCGTCGCCAGTTGCACCTGCCGAACGAAGGCGAACATGTCGGGGGCGAGGCGTGACTGTAAAATGACGGCGGCGTCAATGTTCTTTGCGGCGCAAAATGCCGAGGCCTTGTCGAGGAGCGATGACAGGGCGGAGAGGCCGAGTTTGAGAGCCGGCAGAGAAGCGCGAGACATCGAATATGACATGGATTCGTCCTTGAGTTGCGCGCGGGCGCGTCGCCTCGGCGACGCAGCCGAAGGGACTCCGGTCTATTGAATGGTCGGAATGTTCCCCAGGCTCGCGGAGCGCTCCTGGGGGTCGAAGCCGGGCGATCAAACGGCGACCATGCCGCCATCCACGTAAAGATCGACGCCGGCGACATAGCTCGCATCGTCCGACGCCAGGAACAGCGCCGCCTTGGCGATTTCTTCCGCCTTGCCGATCCGGCCGAGCGGCACCTGCGCGGAGATGTTCGCGCCGAACTCTTCGATCTGTTGGTCGGGCAGGCCCATCTTTCCGAAGATGGGCGTCTCGATGGGCCCGGGGCTGATGGCGTTGACCCGAATTTTGCGGTCCTTCAATTCCGACGTCCAGCTTCGGGCGAAGGAGCGCACCGCGGCCTTCGTCGCCGAGTAAACTCCAAAGGCGGCCATGCCCTTCGTGTTCGCAACGGAGGAAATGAGGATGATCGATCCGCCGTCGACGATCAGCGGCAGCGCCTTTTGGACGGTGAACAACAGGCCTTTGACATTAATGTTGAACTGCTTGTCGAAATGCGCCTCGGTCACGGCGTCAAGCGGCGCCACTTCGGCTATTCCGGCATTGGCGAACAGGACATCGATCCGGCCGAATTTCTGTTTGACCTCGACGTAGAGCTTGTCGAGATCGGCGAGTTTCGACACATCGCCCCGAATTCCCAAAGCTCCATGGCCGATCTCCGCGACGGCGGCTTCGAGTTCAGCTTCGCGGCGGCCGGTGATGACCACCCGCGCTCCTTCCGCGGCGAAAAGCTTAGCCGTGGCGAGACCAATGCCGCTATTGCCGCCCGTCACGATCGCGATCTTCCCGGATAGCTTGCCCATATCAATCTCCGTCATGCGCCGCGGCGTTCGACCCGCGGCATAGTTCCATAGTTCGATAATACGGAACTAATGCGCGAATTGTCAATATGTGCGACAATTCCAAATATGAGACCGCTGCCGCACCCCAAAATGGATGAAATCACCGTGCAGGGCATTCTCCATGCGCTTTCGGACCCGATCCGCCTTGAAATATTTGGACAGCTCGCCGCTTCCGAATGCGCCAAGAACTGCTCGGCCTTCGTCCACGTCAAGGAGGGTCTTCTCCCAAAATCCACGCTTTCCCAGCATTTCAGAATTCTGCGGGAAGCGGGGCTGATCCGCAGCGAGCGCAAGGGCGTCGAACTCATCAGCTCGACACGCTGCGCCGAACTTAAAGAGCGCTTCGGACCGATGATTCAGGCGATCGTCGACGCGCACGTCCGCCAGCGCGAGGCCGATGGGCCGAGTTCACGAAGCGAATAGATATTCCGCTTTCGCGCTTGATCAACGTTTTCAGACGCTTTTAGCGAGATAAATGGACATGACACGGCCCGCGAGGTCACGGCGCCTCTCGTTCCATGCCCAGTTTTTGGCGCTTTGGAGGGGGACGCGACGTGCTATTCTGCCTCCATGCGCGCGAGCGCGGCGGGGCTTCGGGATCAGGTGATAGACAAACTGGAATTCTTTATCACGGTCGCCAAGGAGCATAGTTTCTCCAGGGCGGCGGAAGTCTGCGGCGTGACGCAACCGACTCTCTCGGCCGGGATAAAGCAGCTCGAGGACATGCTCGGCGTGCTGTTGGTCAACCGTTCGTCGCGTTTCCACGGGCTCACCAAGGAAGGCGAGCACGTGCTGATCTGGGCCAAGCGCATCGTCTCCGACACGCGCGCGATGCGGATCGAGGTGCGCACGCTACGCGAAGGGCTCTCCGGTCAACTGAAAATAGCCGCGATTCCCACCGCCATCGGGATCGTCTCGGCGCTGACCGCGCCCTTTCTGGAAAAGCATTCCAGCGTGCGCTTCAAGGTGTTGACGGCGCCCTCGAGCGAAATTCTTTCGATGCTGGACAATCTCGATATAGACGCGGGTCTCACCTATCTCGACAATGAGCCGCTCGGCCGGGTGCGGACGGTTCCGCTGTGCGCGGAGCGTTACTGTCTACTCACCGTCGCCGGCAATCCGCTTGGCGACCGTGATCGCGTCACCTGGTCCGACGTCGCCCAAATTCCGCTCTGCCTGCTTACGCCAGACATGCAAAACCGCCGCATTGTCGACGCGCTGATGCGAGAGGCCGGGGCCGCGCCGTTAACGACGCTGGAGTCGGATTCGGTCATTTTGCTGTACGACCATGTGAGGGCCGGCCATTGGGCGACCATCATGCCCGAAAAGCTGGCCGCGACGCTCCGGGTCGGCGAGCCCGTGCGGGCCATACCGATCATCGAACCCGAGGTGGTGCATGAAATCGGCCTTGTCGTGCCGCTCCGAGATCCCGTTATTCCAATGGTGGCGGCGCTGGTCGCCGAAGCGAGAAAGCTCGCCGAGAGCAAGGATTTCGTGATATGATAGATGACGCCTATCGGTCCACGAAAGGAGACTATTGATCGCGGCGCGATTTTGCGGCAGCGTATTATTAAATAGGAGAATATGGCGGACTTTTAACAACCGTCAAGCACAAGATCGCAAGGGAATGAAATGTCCGTAGCCGCACCTTGGGACGCCGAGCGGGCGCGAGAGATCATCGCCGCCCACCTTGGACTGGAAGGCCCAGCCCTCCCAATTCTTCACGCCTTTCAACACGAATTCGGCCATGTGCCGGAGGCGGCCGTGCCGCAACTCGCCGAGGCGCTGAATATTTCGCGCGCCGAGATGCATGGCGTGGTCACGTTTTATCACGATTTCAAGCGCGAGCCCCAGGGCCGCCATGTGCTGAAAATCTGCCGGGCCGAGTCCTGCCAGTCCATGGGCGCCGAGAAGATGGCGCTGGATTTTCTGGCCCGTCTCAAGCTCGACTGGGGCAAGACGACGCCGGACGGCGCCTTGACCGTGGAGGCCATCTACTGTCTAGGACTTTGTTCGCACAGCCCCTCCGCGATGTATGACGAGGAGCCCATCGGCCGGGTCGATGGGGCGCGGCTCGACGAGCTTGCGGAAGAGGCGAAAAGCGCATGACCAAGATCTATATCCCCCGCGACATGGCGGCGCTCGCCGTGGGCGCGAAGCGGGTTCTCGCCGCGGTCCGGAAGGAAATCGCCGCGCGCGGCCTCGACGTCGAAATCGTTCGCAACGGCTCGCGCGGCATGCTTTGGCTCGAGCCGCTGGTCGAGGTGGAGACGCCCGCCGGCCGCGTCGGCTATGGTCCGGTGAAGCCCTCTGACGTGGCCTCGCTGTTCGACGCGGGATTCCTGTCTGGCGGGGCGCATCCGCTGTCCATCGGCAAGGTCGAGGCGCATCCCTATTTCGCCCGCCAGCGCCGCGTGACCTTCCAGCGCTGCGGCGTCATAGACCCGGTGTCCTTCGCCGAATATACCGCCCATGGCGGCTATAAGGGTCTCGACCGCGCCTTTTCGATCGGTCCCGAGGCGACCGTCGCCGAAATCGCCGCCTCCGGCCTGCGCGGCCGCGGCGGCGCGGGATTCCCGACCGGCATCAAATGGAAGACCGTCGCGGACTGCCCGGCGGGGAAAAAATATGTCGTGGTTAACGCCGACGAGGGCGATAGCGGCACCTTCGCCGACCGCATGATCATGGAGGGCGATCCGCTCTCGCTGATCGAGGGCATGACCATTTGCGCCTTCGCCATCGGCGCCGACAAGGGCTACGTCTATCTGCGCGCCGAATATCCGATCGCCGCGGAAATCTTCGAGGAGGCGCTGATCGCCGCCCGCGCCGCCGGGGCGTTGGGCGAGAATGTGCGCGACTCCAACCTCTCCTTCGACATCGAGCTGCGCATGGGCGCCGGCGCCTATGTCTGCGGCGAGGAGACCTCGCTGCTCGAAAGCCTGGAGGGCAAGCGCGGCATCGTGCGCGCGAAGCCTCCGTTGCCGGCGCATGTCGGTCTGTTCGGCAAGCCGACCGTCGTCAATAACGTGCTGTCCATGGCCACGGCGCCGATGATCCTGGCCGATGGCGGCGCCGCCTATCACGCGCTCGGCATGGACCGCTCGCGCGGCACCATTCCGTTGCAGATCGCCGGCAACGTCAAATACGCCGGACTGTGCGAGGTTCCCTTCGGCCTGAAGCTCGGCGAGATCGTCAATGACATCGGCGGCGGCACGCTGTCGGGGCGGCCCGTCCGCGCGGTGCAGGTCGGCGGCCCGCTCGGCGCCTATGTGCCGGTGTCGCTGTTCGACACGCCCTTCGACTATGAGGCCTACACCAAGGTCGACAGCCTGATCGGCCACGGCGGGCTCGTGGTGTTCGACGATACGGTCGACATGTCCTGGATGGCCCGCTTCGGCATGGAGTTCTGCGCGATCGAGAGCTGCGGCAAATGCACGCCCTGCCGCATCGGTTCGACCCGCGGCGTCGAGACGATCGACAAGATCCGC
>JBAWEN010000310.1:0-4470 GCA_049591215.1 Methylocystis sp.
ACGCAGCGCCCTTCGCCATAAATCAATGGGATAACAATGATATATAAGAATAGGCGGATCGCCGGCCGCCTCCTCTCTCCGCTTGCGGGGAGAGGTACGGTGAGGGGCTCGGGGCATTTCGCGCCACGAAGCGATGGGGCGGAATTCGTATTAGGCAATGAAGCAAAAGCGCAAGCTCGGAAACGGCGTTCTCGAGGTCTCCGCCATCGGCGGATGGCGGACGCGCGCCGCGATGACGTGCGCGTCAAATCAGAATGGACGCAGCGGGCGCAGGCGGAAGATCGAGGTCCAGGAAGTCGTTTCGTGCAACGCCTCGCGGCCGAGTTCGATAAAGACTTCCCGGGCGGCTTCCTCGCCGAGTTGATCGAGCGAGGCCGGCAAAACGCTCAGCGCGCGTTCGTAAAGCGAGCGCATCCGATCGTACTGAAGCGCTTGCGCGGTTCGGCCCAACTGTTCGGCGTGCCCTTTTAGCGCGGCGGCGCCCGCCGGCAGCATCGCGAGCGCGATTGGCGCGAACACCGCGGCGCTAAACGGCGCGCGCCCGCGCCAATCGAAACCGAGGTAATCGGCGAGCGCGACGAGGCCGGTTCCGGCGGTCGCGACTCCGATGGCGGCGATGGACAATCGCTTGCGCCGCGCGACGACTCGTTCGTGGCTCTTACCGCAGCGTCTGAAGTAATGAAGTTGTCCGCCGGCCCAAAGGTCGCGGCAAATGCGATAGCGTGCATCGTCGAGTCGCGCGGCGGACGGTTTCTCGACATCGAAACATTCGAGCGACAGAAGCGCGCTTTTGATCCAGGAGAGTTCCGGCGACTGGCAAATCGGATAAATTTCGCTCACGGATTTATCGACCCGTGCGATTTTCCAGAAAATCGCGACGCGCAGCGCCTCCGACAAGGCGCGGTAATCGAGAAACTTCGCCTGAAGCCGCCGCCGCCGCGCCAGCCAATAGACGCCGAGCGAGCCGACGATCAGCGCCTGATAGGCGCAAAGAGCATATATTTTGTGGGAAGGCGCGTTGGAAATGAAACTCAGCGCCGCGACCATCAGAAAGCCAAAGCTGAAAAGCCAGGTCCATACGCGCGTAAAGCGCTGTTGATATTCTTGCGCCAAAGCGTCGGCGACCGAGTAAAGCGAGCAAAAAAGCGGCGCTTCGGCCAAAGCGTAGGCGCGAGCGCTCGCGCCCAGCGCAGCCGCATCGGGCGCGTCGAACAGACGATCGAAGCTTTGGTCGATCTTCGCTTCTCGCTGTTTAGAGCGGACAAGCCGCGCCGCGTCCGCGTTGAAGCTCGTCGTTAATTGAATCCAGGTTTCGAAATCGCGCCAAAGCTTCGCGTCGCTATCCGAAGCGCTCGCCGCCAGCGCCGGGCCCCAGGGCTTCGTGGCGATCGTTACGCTCGTTGCGCTGGATTTTCGGCGCGGCGTGACGATTGTCACAATCGGCCCGATCTCCGTCCCGTCGATGCAAGCGCGCACCGACGCCGCGTTCGCAAGCGGCGCCCCCTCGCGTTGGCGCCGCACGATTTCAGCCGTCCCGCCTGTTTTGGCGTCGCTCTCGTCGCCGTCCCACAACGCCAGCAATATCTGGCAATGGCGAACGATATAGAGGCCGGCTTCGCGATACTGCATGGCGCGGCGCCCCGCGTCGTCGCGGAGCGCTTCGATGGCGGCGCCGTCCAGGACGGGCATTTCCGGCGCCGCGGCGGCGCGCGCCAGCAGCCGGTCGAATTCGCTCAGCGCGTTGGGCGTAAGGCCGAACTCAAAATCCTTGCGATACTCTTCGACAGGCATCGGCAATGGCGCGATCAAAATAGCGCCGCGCTCCAACGCGACGCTCGCGACCAATTGATCGGCGCCTTCCGCGAGCGAAGACAGAACCACGATTGGCGTCGCGCCATCGGCGGCAAGATAGTCCTTGGCGATGCCGTCGAAGACTTGGGCAACCCTGCGTTTAAGCTCCTCGAGGTCTTCGCGCCGCGGATCGCGATGCCCCGTCACGCCGATAACGAGCGGCACGCGGTGAAGCGATCCGGAGGCGCCGCCGAGCGCGCGACAAAAGATCGCCCCAGGTTCCGCCTCGGTCATGCCTCGATGATCTCCTTGCCATGCTCCGTCGCAAAGGCGCGGGTCCGCGGCTGATGATTCCATCGCAAGCATCTAACCAACAAAGCGGCTTTTTGGCAAAGCTGTCTGGGTGGAGCCTCGACCGGCCGAGCGTCCGCGCCGCGGGTTCCTGGTCCAGTCGATGAGCGGCGCCGCGTCGCTCAGATGCTCGACTGGATATGGTCGCGCACGACCGGATAGACCTGGCTGTCCCAGCGCCGCCCGTTGAAAACGCCGTAATGGCCGACGCCAGGCTGCATATGGTGGGATTTCATATAAGGGCGCAGCCCAGCGCACAGATCCTGCGCCGCGAGAGTCTGGCCGACAGCGCAGATGTCGTCCTTTTCGCCTTCGACCGTCAGTAGAAATGTCTTCTTGATCGCCCGGGGCGTCACAAGCTGCCCTTTAAAAAGCAATTTGCCTTCGGAAAGGGCATTTTTCTGGAATATCATGTCGATGGTTTGGAGATAGAATTCCGCGTCGAGGTCCATGATCGCGAAATATTCCTCGTAGAAGGCGCGGATTTGATCCGCCTTCTCGAAATCCCCTTCGAGGCGGCTCTTGAACAAATCGACGAAGGCTTTCGAGTGGCGCTCGATGTTCATGCTCATGAAGGCCGCGAGCTGGAGGAAGCCCGGATAGACGCGCCGCCCAGCGCCAGGAAGCGATCGCGGCACGACGCCGATCAGCTTCTCGCGAAACCATTCGATCGGCTTTGACGTGGCGAGTTCATTGACTTTCGTCGGCGAGACGCTCGTGTCGATCGGCCCCGCCATCAGCGTCAGGCTGGCGGGTTGGTCGGGGTCGTTGTTCTCGGCCATGACGGCGACCGCGGCGAGCGCCGCCACGACCGGCTGGCACACGGCGACGACATGCGACTCCGGTCCCATGAATTTAATGAAATCGATGAGGTGCTGGGTAAAGTCGTCGAGGCCGAAAACGCCTTTATCCGTCGGGATGTCGCGAGTGTTGCGCCAATCCGTCAAATAGACCACGTGGTCGCGTAGCAGTGTGCGGATCGTGCCTCGCAAAAGCGTCGCGAAATGCCCGGACATCGGCGCGACAAGCAGCACGCGCGGCTCATTCTCGCCGCCCTCGCGCGAAAAGCGCAACAGCGTGCAAAACGGCGTGCTCAGCACCGCTTTCTCCGTGACGTCAGCGAGATCGCCGCCGTGCGCCGCGATGCGCCCGATCTTGTAGTCCGGCCTCGTATGGGTGAAGCCCGAAAGCGTGACAAGTTCGTAATAGGCCGCCATGCGCCGCAGTGGCGAGGCGAATTGCATCGTGCTCCACATTTGAAGAATGCGTTCGCTGCTCGAGGCCAGTGTGCGAGCCGGATGGCTCAAATCGGCGTAGCGTTGATAAGCGTCGTACATCATGCCGTCGCGCGACTTTCCTTTGAGACCGATTGATTAGCAGCAAGGCCCATGCCACGACTGATTTTCGATGGCACGTCATTTGCTGCGTTCTAGCGAATTATTCAAGGATCAGCGGGTTCCACCAATGCAGCCGACGACGCTCACCATCAGCAGCAAGAACTATTCCTCATGGTCCCTACGCGGATGGCTGATGGCCAAACTCTCCGGCATCGAGTTCGAGGAGATCGCGGTCGATCCGGACGACGCCGCCGCGCGCGCGGAAATCCTGCTGCTGTCGCCATCGATCCTGGTTCCCTGCCTCACTTACGACGGAACCAAAATTTGGGACACGCTGGCCATCGGCGAGTTCCTGAACGAAGTCGCGCCGAAAGCCGGACTGCTGCCAGCCGACCGCATGCGCCGCGCCCACGGTCGCTCGATCTGCGGCGAGATTCATTCGGGCTTCACCTCGCTGCGCTCCGCTCTGCCGATGAACCTCAAGGCGCATTTCCCCAACTTCAAGGTTTGGTCGAAGGCTCGCGGCGACATCGCCCGCGTGACGCAGATCTGGCGCGAATGTCTCGACGCATACGGCGGTCCATATCTGTTTGGCGCGATATCCATGGCCGATGCGATGTATGCGCCGGTCGCGACGCGCTTTCGCACCTATGACGTGCCGCTCGACGAAACGAGCCAAGCCTATTGCGACCAAATCTTCGCATGGCCGGCAATGCAGGAGTGGATAGCGGAGGCGCAACTCGAGAAAGACGAAATCGAGGAGCTGGAAGTCGAATTCTGACCCCTCGATTTGGCGTAAATCAGAGGCGTCGCGCGGATAAATTCGTTGGCCGGCGGTGTTGGAGCCCAAAAGCCGCTTGATCTGAACGGACACTCCGGTTGTAAATGGGCCAATGACAGTTTTTCGATACATAGCCCTTGCCATGGTCGCCGTGTGCCTCGGGACGACTTGCGCAAGTGGCGGCGACATCAGCTCCACGATTCCAATGAC
>JBAWEN010000311.1:0-2963 GCA_049591215.1 Methylocystis sp.
ACGAATTCCTCGGCCACGTTATCGTAATCGTGGCGATAGACGTCTCCAGCGCCCATTATCGCGCGCCACGGCAATTCGGGATGCCGATCGCGTAAGGATTGCGGCAAGCGCCGGGCTGCTTCGGAAATGATCTCCAACGCTCTTGTCACCGCATAGAATGCGCGGCGGTCAGCCATGAAGTCTTCGTACGAGAGTCCAGCGACAAACTCATTCGCCCATTCAGCGTTGTCGCGAATATCGAACAGCGCCAATCGAGCCTTGTTAGAAAGCATAAACCGCCTCGCGCTCGGCGGACGGCCGAACGAGCGCCTTTAGCTTCGCGCGGTTGGCCACATCCACGCGCGCCGGAAAAAGATCGGAGATATACTGCGTGATCGCGACATATTCCCACACGCCGACAGGCGCGTCAGGGGCGATCTCGATCATTATGTCGATGTCGCTGTTAGGGCGATTGTCGCCGCGCGCGCGTGACCCGAACAGAGCGGCGTGCGCCACGCCCCGCGCGCGCAAAGCCGGTTCGTTCTCCTGCAATCTGGCGATAATTTCCTGGCTGTTCATATTTTAAATTCTAGCACGAGCGGCCCATCCATAAAACTTGCCGCGCGGCTATCTCCAGTTTTCAGGAAATCGCCGCGCTGGCGGCGCGCGAGGCGCCGCCGGACGCCGACCTCAGCAGGGGGCGCACCAACATCTGAACGGGCCGCACACCCGGTGATGCCAGGGGCCGCACCAACGGCCCCAATATGGACCGCAGGCGGCTTTTTCAATCGGCGTGAAGTTCTTGATCGAGCCGGAAATCGTCGCGGCGCCGCGAGACGATTGGGCGTCGGCTTGTGTTGTCAAAGGCCCGGAAAATAGGATAGCCGCCGTCGCGGCAAG
The DNA here is from genome assembly GCA_049591215.1 of Methylocystis sp. Classification (GTDB taxonomy): domain Bacteria; phylum Pseudomonadota; class Alphaproteobacteria; order Rhizobiales; family Beijerinckiaceae; genus Methylocystis. The sequence continues at coordinate 880 of JBAWEN010000311.1, forward strand.
GACAAATGCCACCTTACGCATCGTTCCGCTCCCCGCGCGGCCCAGCCAGGCGCCCAGCGCGCCCCGTCTTCCGCGCGGGAGCCAATATATCGCGCGGCGCAAAATCAAAGCAATAGCTCGACAGGCGGCTTTCCCGTCCGCGCGCTAAGGCGCGCGTCCGTCGAATTTGGCGACATATCCCGCGAGACTGGCCGCCGTATCGATCATCGGTTGCTGGCTGACGGCGATAAAACCGGCGTCGGGACGGTCGATGTCTTGAATCAGCAAAATCACGCCAGCCGCCAGAGTGCTCATAATATAAACTGGAAGGCGCCATCGCCTCGCCTCCAGTCCGCTCGCGAAGCCGGTGAAGCCGAGCGCGACGGCCGCGATCGCATAGAGCGCGAAAAAGACGATGTTCGGCACCCGATTGCGCAAGGCGGTCAGACGCTTCTGCTGATCGTCGAACATTTCGTTCAACGACTGGAGATAGATTCCCGTCGGAACCATGGCGCTGTCCTTGGCGGCGACGGCCTTCGCCCGCAGCCACAGCGCCTCCTGAATATCGTTGGAGCGGGCGATGGCGGCGTCCGCCTCGCCGGGCGCTATCACGCTTCCCGTAAAGTCCAGCCTGATCCGCGCATAATCCCGCAACAGCCTGACGCTCTCCGCGTCGTAGGGGGCCGGCAGCAGGCGCGCCCGCAAGGCGGCCGTTCCGATGGCGTTCGCCTCGTTCAACACCGCGTCGCGCCGCGCGTCGAAACGCGACAAAGCCATGGAGAAAGTGAAACCGATCATCAGCGCCATCAGGCCGAGAATCGCGGCCTCCAGCGTGGAGACGTTCGCCTCTCCGACCGCGCGCGATCCAAAAAGATGACCGATTTCCGCGGCCGCCAGCAGCACGGCGATGCTGGCGCACAATATCGCCAACAGAGAAATGGACGCGAAGTCGATCATGGGCGACCTTTCGCGGCCATATGTCGCCCCGTCACGCCATCGCCTTCTGCAAATTCTCGTCGATCTTGTCGAGGAAGCCGGTGGTCGACAGCCATTTTTGCCGGTGGCCGATCAATAGCGCGAGATCCTTGGTCATGAAGCCGGCTTCGACCGTCGCGACGCAAATCCGCTCCAGCGTCTCGGCGAAGCGCGCCAGCTCCGCGTTGTCGTCGAGCTTGGCCCGGTGCGCGAGGCCGCGCGTCCAGGCGAAGATCGAGGCGATGGAGTTGGTCGAGGTCGCGTGGCCCTTTTGATGCTCGCGGTAATGGCGCGTCACCGTGCCATGCGCCGCCTCCGCCTCGGCGGTCTGTCCGTCGGGGCTGAGCAGCACCGAGGTCATGAGGCCGAGCGAGCCGAACCCCTGCGCGACCGTATCGGACTGCACGTCGCCGTCGTAGTTCTTGCACGCCCAGACATAGCCGCCCGACCATTTCAGCGCCGCCGCGACCATGTCGTCGATCAGGCGGTGCTCGTAGGTGATGCCGAGGGCCGCGAACTTCGACTTGAACTCGGCGTCGAACACGTCTTGGAAGATGTCCTTGAAGCGGCCGTCGTAGGCTTTCAGGATCGTGTTCTTGGTCGACAGATAGACGGGGTACTTGCGCAGGATGCCGTAGTTCAGCGAGGCGCGGGCGAAGTCGCGGATCGAATCGTCGAGGTTGTACATCGCCATCGTGACGCCGGCGCCGGGGAACTTGAACACCTCTTTCTCGATCACCGTGCCGTCGTCGCCCTCGAACTTGATCGTCAGCCGGCCCTTGCCGGGCACCCTGAAATCGGTGGCGCGGTACTGGTCGCCGTAGGCGTGGCGGCCGACGACGATCGGCTGGGTCCAGCCCGGCACGAGGCGCGGCACGTTCTTGCAGATGATCGGCTCGCGGAAGATCACGCCGCCGAGGATGTTGCGGATCGTGCCGTTCGGGCTCTTCCACATCTCCTTGAGATGGAACTCCTTCACGCGCGCCTCGTCGGGCGTGATGGTGGCGCACTTGACGCCGACGCCGCACTTCTGGATCGCGTGCGCGGCGTCCACGGTGATCTGGTCGTTGGTCTCGTCGCGCTTCTCGACCGAGAGGTCGAAATACTGGAGATCGATGTCGAGATAGGGA
>JBAWEN010000312.1:0-8576 GCA_049591215.1 Methylocystis sp.
CGACAACGCGTTGCTATCAATCCCGCGAGAACATCCGCAATGGGACGTAGACACCGCTTACGTTTCTTGATGCGCAAGCTGCCCTACTTAGCCGCCTTCGTGCTCGCCTGTTTCGGTGTGGCTTACACCGGCATGTCGCATCAGACCTTATACGGTTATTGGGAGTTTCTGGCCCTGGTCACGGGCGTTGCCTGCGTCGGCATCGGTTGGAATTCTCTGGCTGAGCGTTCCGAACGCCTCAAGCTGATGTGGAGGCAAGCGCTGCATTGGGGCGCGTTTCTTGTCGCAATGAACATTCTGGTAATTGCTCACGCCTGTTTTTTGACCGCAATTTTGCCGAGGTTGTTTGGAAATTTGACTGGAGAATCCGGAGCTGATTCAAGCTTTGGATGACTGGCGAAGGGCTTGATTCGCTCGACAAGGAAACGCTGATCCGTCTGGTCCTGGCGCAGGCGGAAACGATAGCTGCGTTGACCAAGCACTGTGAGACGCTGTTGGCCCGCGTCGCGGAACTTGAAGCGAAACCGGGCAGCCACCCAAGACGCCCGAGAATTCGAGCACGTCGCCGAGGAAGGGGCAAAAACCTTCGGTGGCGGCGTCGGCCAAGGGCGATGGCAAGCGCAAATCGCACGCCGGCGCGCATCGGCCTCTTCACCCGGACCCGACATCGCGGCGCACGCCTGCCAGCATTGCGGCGCCGATGTTTCGCAAAGTCCGCGGCTCGCCTGCGAAGCATACGACCACATCGAAATTCCCCCGATCAAGCCCGATGTTACGCGGGTGACGCTTTATGGCGGCGTCTGCCCGTGCCGCGCCAGGAAGTTCAAGGCGAAGCCGCCGGCGGATATGCCCAAGGGCTCGCCGTTCGGGGAGAATCTGCGCGCCCTCGTCATCTATCCGCGCTTCGCCCCGCCAGGACGGGCGTTTTCGCGCTTCTCTTTCTTGTCGGTGGCGGGAGGTTTCGACGAACTGCGCGACGTTTTATCCGGTCGTTGAAGCTGGATCACCAGCTCAATCAACTCGTCCTTGCTCAGGCGCCGCAAATCAGTGCGATCCACGCACACATGGACTCAGAGATCGGACTCCCTGGCGAGGGGGCGCGCAAAAATCAGCCGCATCGCCCTGATCCGCGCGTCCAAAAAATGGCCGTGACGCGTGCCGCCAGTAAGAATCGCCTCTCGGCGTAACGCGCCGGCAGCTCTAAAAGGTAATCACTAGCGAAAGCCATTTCTCCGGAAATGGCCGTCCCGCTTGAAAAGGCGATCGGCGTATAAACGTTTTCGCCGAACAGGTCGATCGTATCATTCGTCGACTCTGCGCTTACAACATTTCCCCGCCATAGCGTCGCCAGGGCGGGGATGGTTTGGTAACGCGTCACTTACGTCCAAGAGCAACCTTGCGGCCCTTGGTTGCTATTAATAGCGGAGATACCGGACTCAGCGCCAGTGCACGCACCGGCGATGGGCGATACCCTGCCGCGAATTCCAAGTCCGTCTCCATTTTAGGCATTTCCTGCCGGAAGCCGGATGATGGGAACTGACTTGCTGGACAAGCGACGTTGATCCACCATTCTCTTGAGGAACGCCGGCGCTCCAGGGACCCGCTGAAGCGGGCATCGTCGCGGTAAACAAAAACGCTCCGCAAAGAGCGCCAAACAACGCGGTCTTGAAATTGTTGCGCATGGTACCAATCTCCCGTGTTGCGCTCGAAGATCGCGTCGCGAATCCAGTTTCAATTTGTTGACCCATCTCCAAGCGACGTAATGGTATCGGATAAAGCCGCAGGGTCAAGGATCTGATTGGATGACCAGTAATTCTTTGGCGAAAGTAAAATAGGTGAGTAGCTTGAGTTGCTTAGGCGAGGCGCAACGTAACCGGGGCAAATTTCCGGGCGGCGACGCTTGACGCACGCCGATCTGATCGGCGTGGTGATTTCGAGACGGCGGGTGGTGCGCTTGCTGACGGCCAAACTGGAGACGTTCCGCGCCGAGGATGAAGCCGTATTGAAAGCCGGTCTTTGCGGCGCCTATGTCACGGTCGACGATACGGGCCCGCGCCATGCCGGCAAGAACGGCTACATTACGCAAATCGGTTCGTACAACTTCACGACGTTTCGTGCCGGCCCCTCCAAATCGCGGCTGGCGTTTCTGTCGCGGCTGCGTGGCGCGTCGCTCTATGTGATCAATGATGCCGCGTTCGACTATATGAAAGAGCGCAACCTGCCTCAGATCGTCATCGGCAGGTTCAAGGAGCATAGGGCGCGCATTTTCTGGTCTGCTGGCGACTGGGAGCGTCATTTGCAGGCCGTGGGCCTGAGCGGGCTGTAAGTCGCCCCCGATCCCGTGCTCATCGCCAACGAAGCGGCGCTATGAGGCGCGATCCGCCATCAAGGATTGCTGCCGGACACCGTGATTGTTTCCAACGACGCGGGCCAGTTTCGCGTCGGCGTGTGCGCGGTGCTGGGTCCATGCCGAATGGCTCGTCAATCGGTCCCCGCCAACGACAAGCTGCCGTTTTCTTTGGGGACTATACCTCCGGGCCCAACGTCGAGACATCGGACGGTCGCGACGGTCGCGGGTCTTCTTCATTGCGATCCGCTTCGACTCTCACCATCCTTGGTGCTGCGTCCTTGGCTTTCGCCAACCAGGATTTTGACGTGAGCCCGCATCCCTTGCGTGAGTGAAAGATCAGAATTCGTCGCCGCGATGATCACCTCATAACTCCCAACGCCATGAGGCGGCTGCAGCGGATGAGGGAAATCTGTCACAGTTCCCGAAAACACGCGGTCCGGAATCTCTTCGACGGTAAATGACGCCTTGTCACCCGGCTTGATGTAGCCCAGGTCCTTGGCTTCCACGGACACGCTTATCCGAGGAGCCGCCGACCCTGGTGCGATCACAAACAGAGGTTGTTCGTTGCCCGAATCGACCCATTTGCCTATCTCAGCGCCGCGCGAAAGGACCGTGCCATCCGTTGGCGCAAGTACCGCGGTTCGGACGAGGGCGGTTTGTGCGGCCTCAAAAGCGGCTTGGCTTCGGGTAAGCGCCGCTTCAGATGCTTCCGCCTCCGCGCGGGCACGTTCAAAGTCGGAGCGGGATCGCTCCGGCAGGGCCCGAGAAACGGCGGCGCGCCCTACCAAAGTCTGCTTACGTTCGAACTCACTTTTTGCGCGCGCGAGCGCGGTTGCGCCTTTGTCACGTCGCAGTTGCGCAGCCGCCAGCACGCTCTCCTGGCGATCAAGCGTGAGTTGATAGGGTCGAGGGTCTATGGTCGCGCAAAGTTGGCCGGCCTGAACCTTGGCGCCACGTTCGCAATGAAGCGTTTCGATTTTGCCGGACGCCAATGCTCTGACCAATACCTCGGGCGCCAAATCAACCGTCCCTAGCGCGCTTATGCCGCGCGCCATCTCACTATGGCTGGCCATCTCCGCAACGTATTGGTCGCCGTTTCTCTGGCGCCAAAATGAATAAACCTCCCCGCCCGCGAGAGCTAACACGGCAAGAGCGCCAATCAACCCCTGCCACCACCCCGGCCAAGACGCGCCTCGCGGCTGACCAGATGCGCTTGGAATGTCAGCGTTAATCGTAGCAGCGACCGTCGGACGAAGTTCGCCTGAACCGATTGCCGATGAGCCGCCCGGAGATGAACGTCTAAAACGTATGACGAACTTTTCTGCCTCCACGATCAAAAAGAAAAGGAAGCCACCTAAAAGCAGCCATGGCCAGACTTGGAAGGGCACGGACTCGGTGCCGAACATGCGCTGGAAAGGCGGAGCGTAAGTAAATAAGAGCTGCAGTAGCACCACAGCTCCGACGCCAAGCGGCAGATAGCGATTGCCGAGATGCGCCCTTATCGAGAGCGAGGATTCCGTTTTGTAGCGACTGTTGAGCAGGTAGAACACTTGTCCGATCACCAGCGCATTCACGGCGACCGCGCGCGCGAGTTCGTCGGCGGCGCCCTGGGACTTCATCCAGAAGAATGCGCAAAGTGTAAGCGCGAGAAGCGCCAACCCGACAAAAATGACGCGCCAAACTGCGAACAGATCAAGAATCGGCCGTGTAACCAGCCGCGGCGGACGCTGCATTACGTCAAGTTCATGGGGTTCGAAGGAGATGACCAAACCCAGCGCCACCGAAGTCACCATATTGACCCACAAAATTTGCGGCGCCGTGATCGGAAGACTAAAGCCGATGACAATCGCCACCAGGATAACCAGGGCTTGAGCGACATTTGTAGGCAGTATGAAGAGAAGCGCCTTTTCAATGTTGTTGTATACCGTGCGTCCCTCACGCACCGCCGCCGTTATCGAAGCAAAGTTATCGTCGGCGAGCACCATCGCGGCCGCCTCCTTTGTGACCTCCGTGCCCTTGATTCCCATAGCGACTCCGATATCGGCCCGCTTCAACGCCGGCGCGTCGTTTACGCCGTCGCCGGTCATCGCTACGATTTGCCCATTGCTTTGGATGGCCTTCACCAGACGCAGCTTGTGTTCGGGGCTCGCGCGAGCGAACACGTCGACGTCCCTCACGCGCTCCTGCAACGCGCTATCGTTCATCTGCTCGATCTCAGCCCCGGTGACCGCGGTCTTCCCGTCGCCGATGCCCAGCATCTTCGCGATCGCCGCAGCGGTGATCTTGTGATCGCCCGTGATCATTGTCACACGGATTCCACCGTTGCGACATTCGGTTACAGCCTCGATCGCTTCCTTGCGCGGTGGATCCATGAGACCGACCAAACCAATCAGCACCAGCTGCTTGGGAAGATCGGCCGGGCCAAGGCTCCCCGCCTGAAGGCCGGGTCTGGGTAGCCATGCGAGCGCCAGCACGCGTTCGCCCCGCGCGGCAAGACGGTCTGACGCCTCCGTCCAATTTTGACGTTGGAGTGGGACAGGCCCACCGTCGGTCGCTTGTAGGGTGCAATGCTCAAGTATAACTTCCGGCGCGCCTTTTACAAAAAGAACCTGCCCGCCGTCGGACGCGGCATGCAAGGTCGCCATGAATTTGTGCTCTGACTCGAAGGGGATGGCGTCGATCCGCGGAAGTCCGTGCTTTTCGGCGTGTCGATCTACGCCGAGCTTAGCGGCGAAAGGATAAAGCGCCGCCTCTGTCGGATCACCTTCCACCTTCCACGCTCCGTCGACCTTGCGTAGCTCCGCATCATTGCAGTGAACGGAGACCTGCGCCATTTGCCGCAGCGCCGAGTCCTGACCGGCAGACCCGCTCTCACGCAAAACCTCGCCCTCATTAGCGTAGCCTTCGCCCGTAACACGATACGAGGATTCGGAGGTCACAACGGAGGCGACCATCATTTCCATGAGCGTGAGCGTGCCGGTCTTGTCGGAGCAGATCCGCGAAATGGAGCCCAGCGTCTCCACCGCTGGAAGACGTCGGATGATTGCATTGCGCTGCGCCATACGCTGCACGCCAATTGCCAGCGTTATTGTTATGAGCGCTGGCAACCCCTCTGGAATGACGGACACAGCGATCCCGACCACGGCTTGAAACGCTTCCACGAAAGGCAGGTTCCGCACCCATCTTCCGTAAGCGAAGACCAGCACGCTGACGATCCCGATCACCTTGGCGATCGTGTGTCCAAACTCTTTGATCTGACGCAGGAGCGGCGTCTCCAGCGTGTTAACCGCGGAGAGCATCTGATTGATGCGGCCGAGTTCAGTTTCCGCGCCGGTTGCGACGACGACTCCCGTGGCGCGACCAGAAACGACCAGCGTTCCGGAGAACGCCATATTGTCGCGATCTCCGACCGTCGAATTTTCCCCTACTGGGGCGGCGGCCTTGTCGGCTGGGACCGACTCGCCCGTGAGCGCCGCCTCTTCCGTTCGAAGGTTCTTCACGTCGATGAGGCGGAGGTCCGCGGGCACCTTGTCGCCCGATTCCAAGAGAACAATATCCCCGGGCACAAGGTCTTCACCAGCGACTACGCATGTCTGGCCGCCGCGCAGAGTTCGGGCTTCCGCGGAAAGCATATTGCGGATTGAATCGAGGGCCTTCTCAGCCTTGCCTTCCTGGATGAAGCCGAGAACCGCGTTGAGCACGACGACGCCGGTGATTATCGACGCGTCGAGCCACAAACCGAGCATCAGCTTTACGAAGCCGGCGGCTAGCAGGACGTAGACCAAGATGTTGTCGAATTGAAGCAAGAACCGCGTGAACGGGCCGCGTCTGGCGCCCTCGGGCAGGCGATTGAGCCCATATTTTTCCAGGCGCCGCGAGGCTTCGACCGGATCGAGGCCCGTAGCAGCGTCACTGTCGAGCCGACGCAGTGCCTCGGCGGCAGGCAAAGTATGCCAAAGCAGAAGCTTGTTTGAGTCTTGAATACTCATTCGGATAACCCTCCGTTGGGGCGCAATCTGCTCCGTCGTCACACTTTGCTCTATACTGTAGGCTGAAACTAGCTTACAGTAAAGCGCGATTGACATTGGCGCCGCCGCCGCTGCGGCGACGGTGGTTGTACTTGATGCGGCCACGGTTAACTTTGAGCAGGGCTGTGCGATGATCGTAGGACAAAGAATTGGAACGGCGGCGACCAGCGCGGCGCCGGGAACGGTCGGCGGTGGATTGGCTGTGCGACGCGCGGGGCCGGCTCATATCATCTTCAGCGTGGTCGTCGGCGTAGCCGGTGGAACTGTGGCGCTCGAGGCCGCCTGGCGCGCGCTACTTGAGGTCGCGCATGGCTTGGTCGACATCATTCGCCGTCGACTTGCCGAGGCCGTTCAGCAGATAAACCATTTTCTGGAGTCGCTTTCTTTTGAAACCGCGGATCTCGCCGCGATTGAGCCCCGGTTGGCGCGGGTTTGCCATGCGCTCGATCGTCTCACGCAACTTCACGACGATCTGAGACGCGTTCCGCCGGCGGTAGACAGTTGGGAGCCTCCGACCGGCTTCGATGCTGGAGCGCAGGCTCTTTCGGCTTGGCTAAGCGTCTCCAAAGACTCTTCGGCAATGCCCGCTCCGCCCGTTTTTGATGCGCTCGAGGCGGCATCCAAGCAGTTAACCGTTGGAAGGCACTGGACGCGCTGTCCTGGGCTGACGGAGCGCTGCATCATTGTTGGCGCATGATCGAGGCGCTGAGAATGGCGTCCGGCGATCATGCTTGGCACGCCGTCGTCACCGTCGGCTTGGCGCCCGTTAAAGCCGATCTCGATCCGGCTGCTTGATAAATGGGTCGCGAGACCCTTCGTTCGTGCAGCGCATTGCGCTGTGACCGAGGAGACCCAATGAGCACGATCGAAGCACGAATGAAGCGCAAGCCTTATGACGCCGCTCTTCGGAAGCTGCAGGTGGAGTTGTGCGCCCTGCAGGAGTGGGTCAAACAAGAAGGCTTACGCGTGGTCGTCTTATTCGAAGGCCGCGACGGCGCCGGTAAGGGCGGCACGATCAAGGCGATTACCGACCGCGTCAGTCATCGCATATTCCGCGTCGAGGCTCTGCCGGCGCCGTCGGATCGTGAAAAGACGCAGTTGTACCTCCAACGCTACGTTTCACGATTCCCGGCGGCGGGAGAAATCGTGATCTTTGATCGCAGCTGGTACAATCGAGCGGGCGTCGAATATGTGATGGGCTTTTGCACCGAAGCGCAGCACAAACGCTTCCTCGAGATCTGTCCGGAATTCGAGCGATTTATCGTCGACGACGGCATATTGCTCTTCAAATACTGGCTCGAAGTAAGCAACGAGGAACAGTTGCGTCGTTTTGAGGCTCGCGTGGAGGATCCGCTGCGCCAGTGGAAGTTAAGTCCGATGGACCTGTGTTCGAGAAGCAAATGGTTCGACTACTCGCGGGCGCGAGACCTGATGTTTAAGGCGACGGATACGAAGTTCGCACCCTGGCACATCGTCCGTTCGGATGATAAGCGGCGCGCACGCCTCAATTGCATCAGCCATTTGCTCGACTCGATAAGCTACAAGAAGCCGCGGCGTCAGAAGACGGAGCTCCCAAAGCCATCGACAGAGCACGCATATGATGATCTGGCGCCGCTCGAAGGCTTGCGCTGGGTGCCTCAGAAATTTTGATGCTTAACTATTGAACCGCCCCGGGTTTGCCGGAGGGCGCCATGTGTGGATGCCCCGTTTCATGCGAGCAGTTTTTGGACGTCTCGGACATGTGATCGGGTGCGGTCATGTGTCAGGCCTCTGATTGCGGCCTTGTTCATGCCGCGGGCCGTCGTGGAGATACGCGGATCAGGCGCTCATCGACTCCGCGAGCTCGAAGCTCTCGGGGCCTCTCGGCTTTTCCTGATCCTGATCAGATCGCTCTACGACGTCGCCAACGAAATGGACACGGAAGACGGCGTCATCTGGGTCTACGGCCTCGACAACGACGGCGTCATGGCATTCACCGACTTCGGAATCGAAAACCTCGTCGAGTTGATCAAGATCCACAAGGATCAGAAGCCGCGCGAGGAGCGCCGAGACTTGGTATGATCAACACCCCCTGCGGCCTACGCCGGCTTTCAATTACCCACAATTCCCATTCTGGTCAGAGCAGCGCCATTTAAACAAAACTTGAATCGATAGAATCGTTTGTGATTCATTGCTGAGCACCTGATTTGCAATGCGAG
>JBAWEN010000313.1:0-2558 GCA_049591215.1 Methylocystis sp.
TGACGGCGAGAGCGAGGGTCGCCCCTCAGCTCTCGTCGCCCGCGAGGCGAAGCTTGACGATCTTGTCGGGATCCTTTGGCGGCTCGCCGCGATGGACCTTGTCGATGAATTCCATGCCGGACACGACCTCGCCCCACACCGTATATTGCTCCTCGAGATAGCGCGCCGGGGCGAAGCAGATGAAGAATTGGCAATTGGCCGAGTCATTGTCCTGCCCGCGCGCCATGCCGCACGTGCCGCGCAAAAACTTCTCCTTGGAGAATTCGCCCGGAATATTCGGCAGGTCGGACTTGCCCGTGCCGGTGCCGGTGGGATCGCCGGTCTGCGCCATGAAGCCGTCGATCACGCGGTGGAACTTCACGCCGTCGTAGAAGTGGCGCTTGACCAGCGTCTCGATCTGCGCGACGTGCTTCGGCGCGATATCGGGCCGCGTCTTGATGACCGTGCGGCCATAGACCGTGTCGAGATTGAGCAGCTTGTCCTCGGCTCGCGCGGCGGGCGCCGCGGCGAGAGCGGCGGCGGCGGAAGCTCCGGCGATGAGACTGCGACGATCGATACTCATATTCCCTCCCAGGTTTTTTTATTTGCGGCGCGCTAGCGCGCGCTTGAGCGCGTCGGCGGCCTCGGCCGGCGCGAAGGCGGAAATATCGCCGCCAAGGGCGGCGATCTGGCGCACGAGAGTAGCGCTGATGTGGCGCAGCCCCACTGACGCGGGGATAAAAACCGTAGATATGCCCGGCGCCAGCGTCGCGTTCATCCCCGCCATCTGCATTTCATAGTCGAAATCCGCTCCGTCGCGCAAACCGCGCAGGATCGCCGCCGCCGCCTGCTCGCGCGCCGCCTCGACCGCGAGGCCGCTAAAGCCGATCACCGCGAAGTCGCAAGGCGAGTTTAAGCCGGCGCAGGCGGCGCGGATCAGCCCGGCGCGCTGCTCGAAAGAGAGCAAGGGCGCCTTGCCGGGATGAACGCCAATGGCGACGACAATCCGGTCGAACAGCCCGGCGCCCTGGCGGATCACGTCGAGATGGCCAAAGGTGAGCGGATCGAAGGATCCGGTGTAAATGGCGGCGCGCGGCGCGGAGCTGGTCATGGAAGGGGTATAAGGGATTTTGGCCGTAAGTGGGAGGGCCGCTGATCGGCGCTGATCGACGACCCGAGTCGGCTCACGCCTCGCCCTCCCCCGCCGCGCTCGCCTCGACCTCCGCCTCGCCCACGTCGCCGATATGCTCGACCGACACCACGCGCTCGCCCGTCGCCGTGTTGAACACGATCACGCCTTGCGTGCCGCGGCCCGCTATGCGGATGCCGTCCACCGGGCAGCGGATGAGTTGCCCGCCGTTGGTCACCAGCATGATTTCGTCGCCGTGCTCGACCGGGAAGGAGGCGATCAGCGCGCCGTTGCGCTGGTTCACCGCCATCGCGACGATGCCTTTGCCGCCGCGCCCGGTGATGCGATATTCGAACGACGAGCTGCGCTTGCCGTAGCCGTTTTCGGACACCGTCAGAATGATCTGCTCGGCCGCGCGCATCGCGTCGAAACGCTCGTCGGACAGATCGACGGCGGCGCCCTCCTCGGCCTCGACGGCCGGCTCCTCGACGACTTCCGCGCCTTGCGCGCGGCGCAGCGCCACGGCGCGCTTGAGATAGGCCGCCCGCTCGTCGCCGCCGGAGTCGAAATGGTTGAGGATCGACAGCGATATCACGCGGTCGCCCTCGCTCAGGTTCACGCCGCGCACACCCATCGAGGTGCGGCCCTGGAACACCCGCACTTCCGTGACCGGGAAGCGGATGCACTGGCCGTCCTTCGTTGTCAGCAGCACGTCCTCGGCCTCGCTCGCGGTCGCGACATCGACGATGGCCTCGCCTTCGTCGAGCTTCATCGCGATGATGCCGTTGCGTCGCACGTCGGAGAAATCCGACAGCTTGTTGCGTCGCACCGTGCCGCGCGTCGTCGCGAAGATCACGTCGAGCGTCGCCCAGCTCGCTTCGTCCTCGGGCAGCGGCATGATCGTCGTGATGCGCTCGCCGGGGTCGAGCGGCAGCATGTTGACGAGCGCCTTGCCGCGCGCCTGCGGCGCCGCGAGCGGCAGCCGCCACACCTTCTCCTTATAGGCGCGGCCCAGCGAGGAGAAGAACAGCACCGGCGTATGGGTGTTGGCGACGAAGAGGCGGTGGACGAAATCCTCCTCCTTCGTCTGCATGCCGGAGCGGCCCTTGCCGCCGCGCCGCTGCGCGCGATAGGTCGAGAGCGGCACGCGCTTGATGTAGCCGGCGTGCGAGACGGTGACGACCATGTCCTCGCGGGCGATCAGATCCTCGTCCTCGACATCGCTTTCGGCGTCGAGGATTTGCGTGCGGCGCGGCGTCGCATAGAGCCGCTTCACCTCGAGCATCTCGTCCTTGATGATGCCGAACAGTCTTTCGCGCGAGCCAAGGATTTCGAGATATTCGGCGATCTCCGCGCTTAGTTTGTGCAAGGCGGCGGAAATTTCCTCGCGGCCAAGCGCGGTGAGGCGTTGCAAACGCAAATCGAGAATGCCGCGCGCCTGCGCTTCCGA
>JBAWEN010000314.1:0-3870 GCA_049591215.1 Methylocystis sp.
CGCCTGGCCAAGCAGCCCGAGTTCGGCGATCTCGCGCCCTTCGCGCTTCTTGGTCAGCGCGGCCATCGGCAATACGCGCACGCGGCCGGTGTCGCGGGCGCGGCGCAGGACGAAATCCACGACGGCCGGGTCGTCGACGGCGGGGGAGGTGGTTGGGGTCGCGAGAATCGTGGTGACGCCACCGGCGGCGGCCGCCAGCGTCGCCGTCGCGATGGTCTCGCGGTGCTCGGCGCCGGGCTCGCCAACGAAGGCCAGCATGTCGATGAGGCCTGGCGCGACGACATCGCCGCGGCAATCGACGATCCGCGCGCCTGAAGGCGCGCCCGCGGTGTTGACCGCCGGCCCGAGATCCCTGATGCGGCCGTCCTCGATGTAAAGCCCGCCGCGCGTCTCGCTCCCGCTCGCGGGATCGACAAGGCGGGCGTTGACGAGAACCAGCGGCGGAGCGGCGGGCGCGGGAGCGTGGGGCATGGTCCGTTGCTTTAAGCGATTTTCTCGCCCGAGGGAATGAGCGGCGGCGGCCGAGCGCCGGCGCTCCCCGATATATTTGGCCCGCGCTTGATTGTGACAGATCGTTGATCGATGTTTTACAGCAAGATGACAGTTTTGCGTCAGCATCGTCACATGATCTCGCTGCTCGGATTCGCGTTTCTCCTGCTCGCGCCGGGGGTCGCGATCCGCTATGGCGTGCTGCCGTTCGAGTTTCGGTTTCAGGCGCTGTTGCTCGTGTCGGGCCTTTGCATCGCGCTATGCGCGCTGGCCGGCTTTTCGCTCGCGGAACTGGGGCTCGCTAGGCCTTCGGCTCTCCGCCATTGGGCGGGTTGCGCCGCTCTCACTTTGGCGTTGGCTGGTTCGGTCCTGCTGGAGAGTCGTTACCTTGCCGCCACGCATCCGCCGTTCGACTGGATCGGCTTCGCGCCGTTCTATGTGCTGCTGTCCAGCCCCTGCCAGGAGGTGGTCTGCCGATCGATTCCGAAACTGATCACGGATCGGCTGCAAATGAGCGGGCGAAATTACGTTTTATATTCCTCCGTCGTTTTTTCGTTGATGCACAACGCCTATGGCGATCCCATGCTGCTCGCCAACACTTTTTTCGCGGGCCTCGCCTGGGCCACCGCCTATCTATTCACGCGCAACATCTGGCCGCTGATTTTCTCCCACGCCGCCGTCGGAACCCTGGCCTTCTGCCTCGGCGTCGCCTGAACTGGTCAAGCTCTAGCCTTCAGGCCCGCGTTTCAGGCTCCGCGTGGAGCATCGCCGTCCGCAGCAAGAGCCACAGCACGCAGGCGTTCAGAATATGCCACAGAAAATGCGTTCCGAGTGGAAAGGCCGCGCAGACATCGCCGTCCATCGTGCGAAAGCTTAGCGAGGCCGCGAAAACCAGCGCCGCCAGCGCGAGGCCGTCGGCTGTTCGGCGCAGGCCTGTTCGCGGCCACAGCAGCGCCGCGAAACAGATCATCGCGCCGAGCGCCGGCAGATAGCCGACCGAGCCGTGCAAGCCGTGAAACGTGTTTTCGACGAGATATGAGCCCGCCGCGAACAGCAGCGTGATCGCCATGGACGCCAGCGCGCCGAGGCCGAAGAACCGGCGCAGCGCGAGCAGAAAATAGCCGTAGATGAACAGCGCGATCGGGACGACGTCGAGCAGCATCGCGCCGCGGGTCGCTACGGTGTGGAAGATAAAGCTGCCGATACCGACCAGCGCCGTCACGACGATCAGCGCGAGCGCTGGATAATCCGCTTCGCGCCGGCGCCGCCACAGCGCGAAAGCAGCGGCGGCGGCCAGCAAAAAGGCGATATTGGTCAGCGCGTTGACCGGCTCCGACCACAAGCCGTGGCCCTGCCGCTCGCAATAGTCGATGACGGGATCGCGCCAGGCCACGATGGAACCGCTCCAGATCGTCTTACGGCGCGGTTTCGCCGGCGCCGAGACTGGCGATAACCTCCGCGTCGTGCGGCGGACCGTAGATCATGAACAGTTTCATCGGTTTTTGGCCGGTGTTGATGACGTTATGACGAACTCCCGCCGGCACGATCACCGCGTCGTCCTTGCCGACCTTCACGCTGTCTCCCGCGATGATGACCTCGCCCTTGCCCTTCTCGATGCGGAAGAACTGGTCGTGATCCTCATGGACGTCCTCGCCGGTTTCCTCGCCGCCCTTGAGCGACATCAGAACCAGTTGCAAGTGCTTGCCGGTATAGAGAACGCGCCGATAGTCCTTGTTCTCCTGAGCCAGTTCCTCGATGTCCTCGACAAAGCGCTTCATGACGGACCTCTTTTGCAGGGGCGAATTATGGTGGCGACGATACCTTAGCGGCGCAAGATGACAAAAGCCCCTCCGGTGCGGTCGATCATCGCGGCGCGTTCCGAAACGACTTTCGCGAAAGTAAATATAGCGGCGCGGCGAATTGTCCCGCGTCGGGAATTCCGGCACGAGACGAGGACAAACCGGGTCTGAATCACGGACGGCGGATGCGGGTATGCGTTGATGAAGAAAGCGTTGACGGCGCGCATGGACGAACCGCCCAGCGGGCCGGAACAAATGTCCGGCTCCGACGCCTGATGAACAGACAGGAAAGGAAGAATCGCCAGATGATCTTTCGCGCTTTTCCGACGCTTTGCATGGGCGGGTCGTTGTTCGTTGGCGGCGTCGCGCTTGCACGGCGGCCCGGTTCCACATCCGGCCCATCGGCGGGAAAAAACGTCGAACCGAGCACCGCCACTGAAAAAAGATATGAAGGGAAGCAACAGCCCGGACAGGGCGCCCCGGCGGCCGCCGGCGATCCGGGTGTCGAGGCTAAGCCGGGGACCGAGGGCGGAAAAGCCGAGCAACCAAGAAAATAGGCGCCGGCGAACGCCTCACCGGGCCTCGGCCTCGACCTCCAGTTCATTCAGAATTTCGCCGGGCCTTTTCAGGCTGAGATCCATCGCGCCGACGCCTTTAGGCGAGGCTAGTTTGATGCGCAGGCGCGTCGGGTGGTTGAGGAATTTCGTCACGGCCTCGCCAATGCGACGCGCCTTTTCGCTGTCGTCGAACGAAGCGTCGATAGCGGCGCCGGCGTCGCGCGCGTATTCGGCGCGCAGCTTGGCGACATCGCCGCCGCTAGTTTTGGCTTCCTCCGCTAGCACGCGCTCGACCAGCCCGCCGCCCTCGACGGTCGCTTCCAGCCGCGTGACCGTCGCCATCAGCATCGCCGCGCGCGAGAGGATCGGGCTTGGCGAAAACACCGAGGCGCCGACGTTGCCGAAAGTCGCTTGCAGCGTGACGGCGCCCATGTCGTTGGCGTCGACGCGCGCCCGCTCGATTTCGAACGAGCGCGCCTCCTCGCGCCAACCGCCGGCGATTTCACCGGACAGCGCGATGTCGCGATAGCCGAGCGCCATGAAGAAATGGGCGGCCGGGCTTTCGCCGCGCGCGGCGAGATCGGCCTTGAGGCGGTCGAGCCGGATGGCGAATTTGGTCGCGACGCCCTCGCGGTAATTGGCGAAGTCGGCGCCAAGCGCGCCGATCTCGAATTTGACGCGTCCGTCGGCGCCTGTGTCGGGCAGATCGGCGACGACTCCTTCGGCCTCGGCGCTGTCGAGCCGCCACA
This sequence comes from Methylocystis sp., assembly GCA_049591215.1. Lineage (GTDB taxonomy): Bacteria > Pseudomonadota > Alphaproteobacteria > Rhizobiales > Beijerinckiaceae > Methylocystis. The sequence goes on from JBAWEN010000314.1 coordinate 3,595, forward strand.
TCCGGGCTTCGCCGGGCGCCAGCAGCGCGTTGAAATCGAGTCCATGCAAGGCGAGGCGGCGCAGTGCGACATGGCCGCCGTCGGCGCTGTCCAGCACGAAATCGTCGATCGAGGCCTCGCGCGCCTTCCCGCCCGCGATTTTATCGAGCGCCAGGCGACCAAACTTCACAGCATAGGGCTTTTCGCCCGGCGCGCCGCGTCCGGTCACGACGACATCGCGCGCCCCAAAGGCGGCGAGCTCCATCGCGCCGAGCGCCGTCAGCGCCAGCATGGCGC
>JBAWEN010000315.1:0-2981 GCA_049591215.1 Methylocystis sp.
GCGCGTCACCAGGGGCTCCAAAGTGAATTACAGGCCGTCGCGCTCAAGCGGACGCCGCCAGCTGGGCCGCGGCCCTTGCGTGGCCGATCAGCGGCAGCAGCGCGGCCAGTTCCGGGCCCGTCTCCACGCCGGTCAGCGCGAAGCGCAGCGGATGGAACAGCGCGCGGCCCTTGCGGCCAGTCGCCGCCTTTATCGCGCCAGTCCAGGCGCTCCACGTCGTCGCGTCCCAGGGCTCTGGCGGCAAAAGCTCCAGCGCGGCCCGCAAAAGCTCCTCGTCCTCGCGCAAGAGCGACGTTGGCGTAACTTCGCCTTCGACCACGCGCCACCAGTCCAGCACGTCGTCGAACCGCGCTAGATTGCCGCGCACGGCGAGCCAGAAAGGCTCCGCCTTGAAGCCCACGATGTCATGCGTCGCCAGCCTGTCGCGCACATCCTCGAATGTGAGCGCCGCCAGCGTGCGGTGCGTCAACGTCGCGAGATCGGCGGGGTCGAAGCGCGCCGGATTGCGCGAGACATGGGAAAGATCGAAATGCGCCGAGAGTTCTTGCAGCGAACGCACGGCCCGCACGGCTTCCGAGGAGCCAGTCAGCGTCGCCAGCGCGGCGACCGCCAGCGCCTCGTAGCCCTCCTCGCGCAGCGAAGCGATCGACAAGGAGCCGGTGCGCTTCGAGAGCCCTTCGCCGGAGCCGGAGATCAAGAGATTGTGGTGCGCGAAAATGGGCGGTTCCCGCCCGGGGGCCAGCGCCGCGAACAGTTGCAATTGCACCGCCGTATTGGTGACGTGATCCTCGCCGCGAATAATATGGGTGATCGCGAGTTCGATGTCGTCGACGACCGAGGGCAGCGTATAGAGAAAACTGCCGTCTTCGCGGATCAGCACCGGGTCGGACAGCGAAGCGCAGTCGATATGCGCCTCGCCGCGGATTAGATCGCGCCATGCCGCCGATTTGTGTTCGAGCATAAAACGCCAGTGCGGGCGCCGGCCCTCGGCCTCCCAACGCGCGCGCGCCTCCTGTGAAGCGTGCAGCGCGGCGCGGTCGTAAACGGGCGGCGCCCCGCGCGCCTGCTGCATCTTGCGGCGGCGCTCCAACTCCTCGGCCGTTTCATAGCAAGGGTAGAGCCGGCCCATCGCGCGCAGCCGATCCGCCGACGCCTGGTACAGCGCGCCGCGGTCGGACTGGCGGAGCGTCAGATCCGGGACCACGCCGAGCCAGGCGAGATCAATCTCGATTTCGCGCGCGAAAGCCTCGGTGGAGCGGGCGAAATCAGTGTCATCGAAACGAAGCACGAATCTTCCATTGTGCTGCGACGCGAAGAGACGATTGAATAGCGCCACCCGCGCGTTGCCAATATGTATGCGGCCGGTGGGCGAAGGCGCGAAACGGACGATTGGAGTTGTCATGAGCAAGCTTCAACCCAAGGTTTGGGAAAATCCCCGGCGGGACGCAAGTCTCGCATTGGCTCCCTTTTGCCAAGACGGCGCGCAAATGTCAGGCGGAATATTGAGTCTGCCGCGCCCCGGCCTTCGTTTTGCCGCCGGCGCGCGCAAGAAGCGCGACTTCGCCGGACGCGCCGACAATGCGACGCGGGATTTCGACGCCGCGCGACATCAGGCTTGATGAGAGGGCGAATATGACCGTTGTCGCTTATATATGCGCCGCCTGGTGCCTCGCGCTGCTTGTCCTCAATTTTTCCGCGATGTTCGTGACGGCGCGCAAGTGTCGCGCCCGGCCGCGCGATCTGCCCGTTCCCATGACGCCGCCGCCCGTCTCGCTGGTGCGGCCGCTGCGCGGTTTGGAGACCTTTAGCGAGGAGACGTTGCGCGCCTCGTTCGAACTGGATTATCCCGATTACGAGCTGTTGTTCTGCGTGCAGGCGCCGCACGATCCGATCATCCCGCTGGTCGAGCGGCTGATCGCCCAATATCCCGCTATTCCCGCGCGCCTCCTGATCGGCGACGATTACGTCAGCGCCAATCCCAAGCTCAATAATTGCGTCAAGGGGTGGGACGCGGCCAAGCATCGCCATGTCGTCCTGGCCGATTCAAACGCCTTGCCCCCGCGCGACTATGTCCAGACCATGCTGGCCGCGTTCCGCGACGACACCGCGCTGGTGATCTCCATGCCGATCGGTTCGCGCCCCGAGGGCTTTTGGGCCAATGTCGAATGCGCCGTGCTGAATACGTTTCAGGCCCGATGGCAATATGGCGCGGAGGCCATAGGCATTGGCTTCGCGCAGGGCAAGAACATGATGTGGCGGCGCGAGGTTCTGGATCGCGCCGGCGGCATTCGCGCGCTCGCGGCCGAGATCGCCGAGGACGCCGCCTCGACCAAGATCATTCGAGCGCAGGGCCTCAAGGTCCGGCTGGTGGACATGCCGTTCGAACAGCCGCTGGGGCGCCGCACCGCGCGCGAGGTCTATTCGCGCCATGTGCGCTGGGCGCGGCTGCGGCGCGTGACCTTTCCGGGCTATTTCGTCCCCGAATTCATGAACGGCAGTTTCGCCCCGGTATTTCTCGGCGCCTATGCGGCCTTGCAATTCGAGGGTGGCGCGGCGCTGACGGCGGGAGCTATCCTCGCTTCGCTCTATGGCGGAGAACTGCTGCTGGCGCGCATCTGCGGCTGGGCGTTCGACTGGCGCTCGCCTTTCGCCTTGCTGGCGCGCGACATAATGTTGCCGGTGATGTTCCTGGACGCTTGCCTGTTCGACGACTTCGTCTGGCACGGTAATGAAATGACAGTACGCGACGAAGAGGAAACGACGACGGCGGGTTGAGCGAGCGCTCCCCGCCGTTCGACGCCGGGCCGTCGTGATTCATCATCCGCCTCAAAACGCTCGTCACCGCCCTTACGAAAGGGGCGGCGAGGTCTTAGCTTGTCGATGGGAGCGCGCGGGCGAGGCCGGCGGCGCGGAACTCCGTTTCATCGGCAAGGAGACTGCGACATGTTGCGCAAATTGACTGTTATCGCGGCGCTGGGCGC
>JBAWEN010000316.1:0-2612 GCA_049591215.1 Methylocystis sp.
CGGGGTCGAGATCGAGATCGTGCCGGGCGTGACGGCCGCGCTGGCGGCGGCGGCGGCGATCGGCGCTTCGCTGACCAGCCGCGAGACGGCGCGGCGCGTGCAGTTCATCACCGCGCACAGCAAGGACGGCGTCTTCCCCGAGGATTTCGACTGGGGCGCGCTGGCCGACCCGCGCGCGACGACGGCGGTCTATATGGGCAACCGAACCCTGCCCGAATTGTCGCGCCGGCTCATCGCCGAGGGCGCCGATCCCGCGACCCCGGCTTTTCTGATCGAGCGCGCCAGCGCGCCAGACCAGCGGATCATCAAAGGCACGATCGGCGATTTGCCGGGAAGGATCGCGCGGGAGACGCTGGAGGGGCCGGTGATGGTGCTGATCGGGGCGGCGCTGGCGGGCTAGGCGGGACCGTGAAAAGCGCGATGCGAAGAGAGATCGCGCGGTCCCATTGGCGAGCCCGCGCCGATAAAAGCAGAACCATCAATCGGCGCGGGGAACATGGCGGTGTCGAAAGCGGCGGCGGTTAGTCGTTCGCTAAAACAGCGATGGAGTCCCTAAAACGGCGTTGGAGCGCTTTAGCAGCGACCGCCTTACGTAACCGCTCACGTCATTATAACTCACGCGGCACCAGTCCCTGAAGGCCCTCTTGGCGCATCCCGAGGAGTCGACCGTGGTTTCCGGCGGAATGACCCCAAGGACAGCCGCGCCGCGGCTGGGAGCTGAGTATATGTGCACGGAATAGCGCGTGGCGAGAGGCGCGACCATCACTCCGCTCGCCCCCTCCGGCGCCAGCACGGAAGCGGCGATATAGCCCGCCGTATCGCCATATTGCACCTTGCACCAGCCCGTGGTGTCACCCTGCGCGCAAGTTAATATCTCGACCGACGTATAGGCTGGCACGACGCCGATAATCGGCCATGCGAGCCCCGGACCCGAGCGCAGATTAGCCGGGTCGACGACCGAGCGCGGCTCCGCCGAAGCAGTGACTACGGAACAGGCCGCGGCCGCGCCGATCGCCAAGAGAAACCTCCAACGCATAATTACCTCCCTATATTGGCTCGATGACATCTGCCCCCTTCGCCCTCGCGGCCAAAGCTTCGCCGCGATGTAAGGGAGGACGGAAAACAATAGTCTATCGACATAACAGCTATGTGTTCGTGGTGCGAAGTCAACGCTTCAATCGCCCGCGCGAGCCCATCGCCCGCCCGTCGGAGTGGACGCTTTCGAGCGACATGAAGCTGGCGCGAGACAGGCCGGAGGGCCAGCGACAACGTCGATCGCGATGCCGCTTCAGCGGTTTCGCAGCAGCCGCAATAAATGCTCCTCGTCCGGCCGCTCGGCGATTCTCGCGCGAGGAAGAGGCGAAGCCGCCTCCCTCGACAGCGCGAGGTGATCGATCTCGCCCAACGCCTTCGTCAGCCCGGCATCGCGGGCCAGCTTCACGAAAATCTCGGCGCTACGTCTGGAATAATGCAGTGCGGCGGCGATCTTGCCTTTCGCGAGCGCGTCCAACGCGGCGGGCGCCAGCGCCGTCGCCGCGCGCGCTTCGTAAGTTTCGACGATGGTCACTTCATGCCCCGCCGCGCGCAGGCCGGTCTCCAGATCGCTTTGCCGGTCGCGCCCGGCAAGATAGAGGAACCGCGCCGGCGTCGCGTAGCGGGCGCGGATCAGCGGCGCCAGCCCGCGCGCTTCGCCGGCGAAAAGATCGGGCCGCCAGCCGAGCTCCCGGGCGATGTGCGCGGTTCGCGCGCCGACCGCATGCAGCGGCAGCGTTCGCAATTCTTCCGGCTCCGCGCAAAATTCGAGGCCCTTGGCGCTGGTCGCCAGCACGGCGTCGAATGGGCCGCGCGGAATCGCCGCGCCCGTCCCGACAATTTCCAGCACGGGCGAGAGCAGCGGCGTAAAGCCCATCGCGCGCAGTCTCGAAGCGGTGCGTTCGGCGTCCTCGCGCGCGCGCAAAACGAGCACGCGCGTCACACCAACCCCGCGACGCCATGCGGCAGGCGCAACAAAATATCGTGGCCGGCGTGATAGCCGATCATCGCCGCGTCGACGGGCGCGCCGCGCCCCTTGGCGGCGAAAACCTCCGCGCCATCGACGCGCAAAACCTCGCCGGAAAACACCAGTTGCTTGCCTTCGATACGCGCATAAGCCGCGATCGGCGTGCGGCAGGAGCCGTCGAGCACGGTCAAAAAGGACCGCTCGGCGGCGAGCGCGAAGCCGGTCGCCTCGTCGAGAATCGGCGCCAAGACCGCTCGCACGCCAGCGTCGGCGGCGCGGCAGGTGATCCCGATCGCGCCCTGGCCGGCGGCCGGCAGAAATTTGTCGAGCGGCAGCAATTCGCTCGCATGGGCTTCCAGCCCTAAGCGCTTCAGGCCCGCAAGAGCCAGCAAGGTGCCGTCGACCTCGCCGCTCTCGACTTTTTTCAGTCTGGTCTCGACATTGCCGCGCAGCAGCACGGTCTTTATGTCGGGGCGCATACGCTTGACCTGCGCCGCGCGGCGCAGCGACGCCGTGCCGACCACGGCGCCCTCTGGAAGCTCCGCCAGCGCCGCGCCGCCGCGCCCGATAAAGGCGTCGCGCGCGTCCTCGCGCGGCAGATAGCCGGCGACGA
>JBAWEN010000317.1:0-5290 GCA_049591215.1 Methylocystis sp.
GAGGCCGCGACACCGGGGGTTCCGAGCGTCACGTCGACAACGCCGGCGGCATCGCCGATCGGGTCCAGCACCAGCGTATAAAAGCCCGCCGCCAGATCGTAGCGGTTTGGTTTCTGGCCGTCGGCGCGCGGCGCCAGCGCGCCAAAAGTCGGTTCGATCGTCGCCGCCAGCTTGACGCCCTTGGCGTCGATGGCGACCGGGCCGGCGTCCACGACTTCGAACAGCAGCGTCGTACGCCCACGCAAGTTGAACTTGCCGCGCCAGGGGCGGCCATTGGCGAGGCGCGGCATGTCGGAAGCGAGCACCCGCGTCTTGCCGTCCTTCTCGACGCGCGCGAACAGGGCCGCGGCCGCGATCTCGTCGCCGCCCTCGCCGGCGACGTCGAGCCCAACGAGATACGGCCCGGAGCCCTCGAAGCTGAAATGCGCGTCGCGCCGCACCGCGCGCAGCGAGAAGGCCTGGCCCTCGTAGCCGGAAACCTCTAATTTCGCCGACTCCTTGCCGTCGGAAGCGAGATCGAGCGTGACAAAGGGATCGCGGCTGTCCTTGGCGATCGCGCCGGATCGCGCCGTCGCGGCGCCGCGAAGCGCCCGCAGTCTCACCGGCGCGGGTTGCGGCGTCTCCAAACGGAAAGCGTCATAGCCGGCCGGCGCCGCGAACCGCAGCGAACCGAAGGCGCCGATCACGCCCTCGAACAGACCAGCGTCGAGCGAAGTCCAGTTCTCGAGGCGCAACAGAAACGGTTGCGCGGTCGCGCCGCTCGCCCAGACCAGCGGCTCTCCGCCGTAGGCGGTGACGAGGTAATGGCCCGGCGCCAGCGCGCCCTCCAGCCGGATCAGCGTCATGAACTGGCCGGGCTTGGGTTCGACATTGCGCCGCTCGAAGGCGAGATCGACCAATTCGCCGCCGGGGCGCCAAAGCCGCATGTCGGCCAAAGCGCGCCCCTCGGCCTCGATCGCGACGCGGCCCTCCGGCCCGACATCGAGCGCGTAGCTCCGTTGCCGCAAATCGCCGAGTTCGCCGCTTTGCGTCTGTCCCGCGATCAAAGCCGAACTCTTGCCGTCGACCTCGACGAAGGGCTCCGCCGACAGCAGCGCCTTGCCGCCGGCGCCCTTGGCGTTGGCGACGCGGATTTTATACGCGCCCTTGTCGAGCAAGGCGTCGATGCGTCCGTCGCGCAGCCCCGGCGCGCCAGAGGAGTCGGTCGGGCCCTCGATCATGTCGACGAGTTCGATGCGGGCGCCCGATGGGCTTTTGACCCGAATGCTGTAGCGCCCCGGCGCCGCCGTCGTCAGTATCGCGGAGCCGTCGCCGCCCGCCGGCAGCTCGGCCGGCGAAAGCCGCGCCGGGGCGGGTTTGGCTTTTTGCGCGACAGCGGGTTCCGGCCGCGCGGCGCCAGCGCCCACCGCGAGCGAAGCAACCAGCGCGAGCGCGCCAAGACTGATAACAAAGGGCTTCATGCGGTCTCCAAAAGGAGCCTAAGCGAAATCGCTGGCAGCTTAATCCCGCTTCGAAGGGATTGGCGAGCCTTTATTAGCGCGGCGCGACGATCCTGGACGTGCGCTGGAGCAAGTCACGCGAAGGTCGACGAAGTTCCGCGAAAAGAACATGATTCCAGTATTTGGGTATGGGACGATTTCGCATCGCTCCGGTTTCCATCGGAGCGCGAGGCGCGGAGGGATAACCGCGCGTTAACTCACTGGCGCCAACTTGGTTAGCGCTTTCTGAAGGCATTCGGGGTTCATCGCTTTGGCGCGCGGGCGCGGGAGATCACCACGGGGGTTCCACATTATGAACGAGCTCATAGTCCTGCCCACTCCGCCCGACACGAACGTCGGCCCGATCGCATCCGGCCCGGACGAGCGAGAAAAGCCCCGGCTCAAATGGCAATCCTGGCGCCGCCTCGGCCTCGCGGCCTGCGCGCTGGCCCTGACGCTTGGAGCCAGTTGGGCCGTCGGAACCAAATTTCAGTCGCGCGAGGCCGCGGAATCTCACGGCGACGCGAACGCCGCGCGAAAACTCGCCGACGCCAATGAAGCGGAGCGCGGCGACATCCGCGCCTTGCGCGAGGAAATTCGCGCGCTTCAAGCCAAACTCGACTCTCTCGACAAGCGAAGCGAGTCCGGGGAGCGGGGAACCCTCGAAGCCAAGCTGAATTCGCTCGACCGGAAAATCGAGGCCAACCACGCCGACGCGGCCAATATCGCCGCGCAAATCGAGGCGAGGCTCGAAAAGAACGACAAGTCCATGGGGCGGCTCGAAGCAGCGATTTCCGCCAAGCCGCCGGTCCCGTCCACGGCCAGCAACGACGCCAAGGCGAGCGTTAAGCCGGTGGCGAGAGTCGTGGCTCCGGCCCCGGCCCCGGCTTCGGCCGCGACGGCCGGCGGCGCGAACGCCAAAGCCGCCGACGCCGCGAGGCCGATCGGCGATTATACGGTGCGAGAGGTCCAGGACGGCATAGCGCTCGTGCAAGGCCGCGCCGGCGGGCTTTACGAAGTTGGTCCCGGCGACCGGCTGCCGGGCGCGGGTAGAGTGTTGGCGGTCGAAAAAATCGGCCAAAAATGGGTTGTCGTCACCGAAAGCGGCCGGATCGACGGGCTAGCCCCTGCTCTTCAACCCCGCTACTCCCAACGGCGCGATCCGGGCGACTATTATTTCGACCAGCGCTTCTAGCCAGGGGTGGACGAGTAGTCCGCTTTTGGCCATTTTCCCCGCCTAACGGCTATGGCCGTCTAAAGCGATTCGCATTCTTCCAGCTCCGCGGCCCCTTGGTCGCGACTCTGGACGTGAGGAGAAAGCAGCTTATGCCGAACAAACGCATCGCCCTTTTCGCGGCCTCGGGATTTTTGGCCGCTCTGTGCGGTCTGGCCGGGCCCGCGCGCGCGCAATACGCCTCTCCCTACGGCGGCTATGACTATGGCTATCCCGCGCCTCCGCCGGTGGTCGCGCCCGTTCCCGTCTCGCCCTATCCCTATCTGTTCGGCAACCAGCGTTACTGCTGGTACGACTCGGCCTGGAACGGCCCCGGCTGGTACTATTGCGGCTACGCCTTCCGTCGCGGCTATGGCTGGGGCGGCGGCTCTGGCTGGAACAACTGGCGCTGGGCCGGACGCGGGGGACGCGGCGGTTGGGGGCACGGCGGCGGCGGATACGGCGGCGGTGGACACTACGATCATCGCTGACGGGACGCCAAAAGCGCGCGACAGCGCATCATGACTCAAGCCTCCGCGCCGGAAAGCGCGGGGGTTTTTTCGTCGGCCGCGCGTTTTTATTCAAGCGCCACCGCGCATCGTCCTCGCCTCGGTCAGAACTCCTGTTTCAGCCCCGCGAAAAACCCCCGGCGCGGGCCATATTGCGGGGCGAACACGCCGATGCCGGAGCCGCTGCGAATGACATATTGGTGGTCGAGAAAGTTGACAACATCGAAGCGGAGAGTGACCGGCTTGCCCCATGGCGTCGAAAATTCCCGCGACAGGCCCAGGTTCACCTGGGTGTAGGGCGCGACATGATCGGTGTTGGCGAAGCCGCTTCGCAAGCCGCTTCCGTAAATCAGATCGGCGGAAACCAGCGTCCCGAGCCAGCGATAGGAGGCGCCCGCCGATCCCGTCCATGTCTGGGCGTGATCGGTGTAGATGTAATTCGTCGCGATATAGGGAAATTCGGCGGCATCGAACAGGAACTGATTTGAGGTGACCTGCGTGGCCCGCTGGCGCCCCCAGGCAAGGTTGCCATAGGCGCGCCAATCGCCGCTCTGATAGACCGATTTGAATTCCACGCCCGCGTTATATGCGCGATCGTAGTTGAAGGCGGTGAGCACCAGCGCCTGGCCGAATTGCCCGTCGTCGATCAGATTGCGCGCGCGCTTGAAATAGGCGTCGACGCCGACCTCGAGTTCCTTCGACAGTTTCTGGGTCACGCCCGTATCGATGTAATTCGACCGCTCGGGACGAACCGGGCTTGAGAGCGGAACGGAGGGCTGCTGCGTCGTGTTGTTATAGAGCGCCAAATTCGTGGGAACGGCGAGCGCCTGCTGCGGCGGCGTGAAGTAGCGGGCGTAGCCGATATGGAAAGTCGTTTCATCCACCGGCTTAAAGACGACGCTGACGCGCGGGCTGAGCTGGTTCGTATCGACGAACTGCCACATCTGATCGAAGCGCAGCCCGGAGTTCAGCGTCAGGCGGTCAGCGATCTTCCATTCATCCTGCGCATAGACGCCGGCGAGCCAGCCGAGCTTCGAATTGGGGTCGCTCACGCCGAACGGAACGTCGATCGGATTCCCATTCGCGTCGAGCGGTTCGATGATCGAGGAATTGACGGTATAGGTCTTTTCGCCGCTCGCCGTGAAGCCGGCGCGCAACGTGTGCCCGCCGTCGATCCGGTAAGCCCCGTCGCCTTGCAGGCCGTTGACGAAGCTGGAGCGATAAACGTCCGACGAGACGCCGTTGAACACGAGATCGCCGACCTCGTCCGGCACGAAATGCAGCTCCGAATAGCGCGAGAAGAACGACAATTGCGTGTCGATGTCGCCGCCCGCGTGGGTCAGGGCGACCACGTTGTAATAGCTGTGCTCGACCTGGTTCTCATTGAGCTTGGCCGAATTGAAGTAGCCTATCCCGAAGGCCTCGAACTGGGGCGGCTGACCGGGATTGTTCGGGATCTGATAATTGGCGACCGACGCTCCCGTGATGAAGCTGAGCTTGGTCGCGTCGTCGATTGTATAGGACAGGAAGCCGAAGAACCTGCCCTGCCGGGTTCGGTCGTGGATCGCCTCATAGCTGTTTGTCGGGTTTTCGATCCCCAGACTGTTCATGACCAGTCGGCCCGCCGCGAAGACCTTCCATTGGCCGATCTTCGCGCCATAGTCGAACGCGGTCTGGCCCGTTTCATGACTGCCGCTATAGAGCGCGACGGAGCCGCCCGGCGTCGTGGGCGGCGCGCGCGAGACGATGTCGACAAGGGCCGAAGTGCGCAGCCCATATTGCGCCGGCAGAGCCCCGGTGACGAGCGATATCGAGCCCGCGAAGCTGGTCTCCATAAGCTGCGAAAAACCAGAAACGCCGTCCGGCAAAAGAATGCCGTCGATGCGATATTGCACATTGGCGTGCTCGTTGCGGATGTGGAGATTGCCGCTGGCGGCCGAATCCTGCGAGACGCCGGGCGTTTGCAGCAGAATTTTTTCGAGCGGCGTCTGATCCCCTTGCGGCAACGCCTCGATCGCCGCGCGGTCCAGGGCGTAGATATTGGCTCCCTCCTTGGGGCGCGGCTCGCGCTCAAACGGGTTGGCCGGGTC
>JBAWEN010000318.1:0-3444 GCA_049591215.1 Methylocystis sp.
TGCGGAGGCCGTCCATGTCGTCGGAAAAGGCCAGCAATTTCGTGGCGATTCGCCCTTGCGTCAGAACCTCGAAGGCCCGCCGCACCATGCTGGTGCGGGCAACTTCGCCGAATGTGCCGATGTGCGGTAGACCAGACGGACCATAGCCCGTCTCGAACAGCACATGGGTCTGGCCGCTAGTCTCGACGCGCTTGACCAGCTTCCGCGCCTCCTCGAACGGCCAGGCCTGCGAAACATTCGCGGCTTCAAGCAGTTTGGCGGGAAAAGCGGACGATAAGCCGGGGGCGGACTCTGAGCGGGACATTTGGCCAATCTGCGCGAGGACGGGGATGCCGCACAGTATGGACGCCTCGCCCGCGCGTCAACGCCGGGCGACGCCGAATCCTCTTATTGCCGCATTCCCTTCGCGAGCAAAACGCGCTAGACGCGCGCTTGAGATTTTCGCGGCGCCGCGGAAAAACGGGCTTGGGACGACAGCGAGGCGGAAGATGGCGACGGAGCGCGTGGGAACTGAGCGGCTGGTGACGGTGTTTGGCGGCTCGGGGTTCGTTGGGCGTCACGTTGTGCGGGCTCTGGCGGGCGACGGCTGGCGCGTGCGCGTCGCGTGCCGCCGGCCCGATCTCGCCTTCTTCCTGCAACCGTTGGGCGATCCTGGGCAGGTTATGCCGGTGCAGGCCAATTTGCGCGACGCGGCGTCGGTGGCGGCCGCGCTGCGCGACGCCGACGCCGCAGTCAATCTCGTCGGCATTCTCGCCGAGGGCGGCAAGCAGAAATTCGCGGCCATTCACGCGGAAGGCGCCCGCGCGGTGGCGCAAGCCGTCAAGGCCGCCGGAATCACCAATTTTGTCCATATTTCCGCCATCGGCGCCGACGCCGGGTCGGCCTCGGCCTATGCGCGGACCAAGGCGCAAGGCGAGGCGGCCGTGTTCGAGTCCGTCCCCGAGGCCGTGATCTTGCGCCCCTCGGTGATTTTTGGGCCGGAAGACGATTTCTTCAACCGCTTCGGAACGATGGCGCGATACTTTCCGGTCATCCCGATTGTCGGGGCGAAGACCAAATTCCAGCCGGTCTATGTCGGCGATGTCGCGCAGGCCGTCGCGCTCGCGCTCGCCGGCAAGGCGACGCGGGGCGCGACTTACGAACTCGGCGGCCCGGAGGTGAAGACCTTCGAGCAACTGGTCGATTATGTTCTCTCTGTCGCCGAGCGCGACCGCCATGTCGCCAAACTTTCGTTTGGAACGGCCAAGCTGGTCGCCGCGATCACTCAGTTTTTCGCTACGTTGTCGCTTGGGCTTTTCCCGAAACTTTTGACGATGACCGGCGATCAGGTCGAGCTTTTGAAGCACGACAATGTGGTGTCGGACGACGCCAAGGCGAGGGGCCGCACCTTGCAGGGGCTGGACATCGAGCCAACGGCGATTGACACGGTGGCGCCCTCCTATCTCTACCGCTACCGCAAGACCGGCCAGTATCAGGACCAGCGCAGCTAGTGGTTGAAATCCGACACTTGGAATCCTGTTTCGGGCGTCGAAGTCGGCCATGCGCCAATTGCGGCCTTTCGACTGACATCGATTGATTGGCTCAAATCGGCTCGAAGGAGAACTTCCGGCGTGGTTCCGCGAAGGTCTCATCATGTAACAGCAAGCAGCCCTTGCTACTCGCCAGTTTATTGGAGGCTAAGGCGACACCGAAGAATCTCAATATGACCGATATGCGCCCCTCGGCCAGCGTCACGATGGCGTATGTGTCACCTGGGTCGGCAGCGCGGTTTAGCTCGCGTAATGCATCTATCGCTTCGTTGAGAAGAGGGGCCGCGTCGTCCCAGTCCGTCCGCAAAGAGGCGATGATCCGCACTAGCTACGAGGCCGTCACTGCATTAACATTCCAATTGGACCAGTGGGGCCGATTAACGGGATAAGGTGAGAGCATATGCGCAAATCCTTTGATCAATTGAAGAGAATTTCGCGTTTATTGACCGCCATTTATGTTGCATTGGTCCTCTTTCCGGTGACGGCTCACGCGGGCTCCGGCTTCTTCGGAGCCGAAGCCAGTAGGGCCGCGGTCCTCGTCTACATCGACAAAACCAATCAACAAATGACGGTTTCTTTGGATGGGGCAGAAAGATATCGATGGCCGGTATCAACGGGCCGAGCAGGATATTCAACGCCATCGGGAACCTATACCGCGACGTCTATGAACGAAATTTGGTATAGCAAAGAGTTTGACAACGCCCCCATGCCCCATTCCATTTTCTTTATGAAAGACGGCCATGCCATCCACGGCAGCTTCGAGGTGAAGAATCTTGGCAAACCCGTATCGCATGGCTGCGTGCGTATCTCGCCTCAAAATGCCGCGATACTTTATGAGCTGGTGCGGGAGAATGGCTTGGAGAATACAAAGGTGGTGCTTACCGGCTCTAGTCCGGGCGCGGTCGCTAGGGGTCAGACAAGCCGGCGTGGGGATTCTTCTCGGCCATCATCCGACGCCCCTTCTCAAAATAGATCCCAGGGATACGATCGATCGCCATGGAGTTGGTGAAGACCAAGTTGTCGAGTTTGTGACGCTCCCAGGTCGATTAGGCGGCCTCCGGCGGAGGGATTACTTGCTGGCGTCGGCAATTTGGCGTCAAGCCGCTCTTGCCGACGGAGCGAACGGCCTTCCGCTTTCCGCCGACTGGAGCCGATATCGATTCCTAGCGCTGACGACTGCAATGGGTCAAAATCGCTCCAAGGGCAATTGCAACCGGCCTTCCGAGTCATGGTTATCAAGCGCCAGATTTATATGATACGAACTCCGCCCGATCGCTTCGTCGCGCGAAATGCCCCGAGCCCCTCACCGTACCTCTCCCCGCAAGCGGGGAGAGGAGGCGGCCGGCGATCCGCCTATTCTTATATATCATTGTTATCCCGTTGATTTATGGCGAAGGGAGCTGCGTTGACGCTCCCTCTCCCCGCATGCGGGGAGAGGTAAGGTGAGGGGCTCGGGGCGTTGAATCCGAACGAGCCGATCAAGCGCAAACCGTATGACTAGACGCTTATCGCGGATCCGGCGACAGCATCTTGTGCACGCGCACCATGAAGGCGGTGCCGAACAACGGCGTCAGCAGATTGAGCCCCGGCGTCATGACAAAGCCGGCGATGAACAGTCCCGCGAAAAAAATCTTGGCGCTGTTGTGCTGGCGCAGATCGTCCGCCTCCGCCGGCGAGCGAAAGCGCGTCGCGGCGAGCGCGAAATATTCTCGGCCGAACAGATAGGCGTTGGCGAGCAGGAAGGCTACGGCATTGACGCCCGGCACGAACAGCAGCAACAGCGCCATCAAATTGACGACGGCGGAGACCAGCGAAAAGCGTAGCGTCATCATCAACGCGTCGAGCGGCGGCGGCGGCTTGCCGACGCGGCCGGCGGGATAGATCTCGCGTTCGACGTGCGCCGCGAGGTCGTCGA
>JBAWEN010000319.1:0-10149 GCA_049591215.1 Methylocystis sp.
CACGCAGAGCCTCATACCGTTGCCGAATCGCTGTTTCATCAATCATGCCGCCGTGATAAATCAGCCCATGGCCGCAAGGAATCCCCCAGGCCAAATCGATTCAATTATTTCGCGGCATCGCCTTAGAACCTTAAACGCGACGCTCGCGCGAAAGTTCCGATGCGATCAGTTGTGAACAAAACATTTACAAATTTAAGGACCCGAAGCAAGCCGGGTTGCGATCGCGCCGTGATTGCAACCTGTTATGGTGAATGCGCGGCTGGCGCGCGAGATGCGCCCTGATCCCGAAGGGTGATTTGGCTCCTTTCGATCGATTCGGGCGCTCCGAAATCGCCGCCGGCGGCGATCTGGATTTGGCTTTGAAGAGCCATGGTCACGGTTTCGTCGTATTGTTCCCGGCGAGCGCGACTGCTATGAGGCGCGGGGTCCAATTCGCGGGGATACTCAATGGCGGCGATGAAACTTCTGGCGGGCAACTCCAACCGGGCGCTGGCCGAGGCGATCGCCGCGCATCTTGGAGTCGCGCTTTGCAGGTCCGTGGTCCGACGTTTCGCGGATCAGGAAATCTGGGTCGAGGTTTTGGAGAACGTGCGGGGAGAGGACACCTTCGTCATCCAGTCCACCTCGGCGCCCGCCAATGACCACCTGATGGAGCTGCTGATCATGGTCGACGCGCTGCGGCGCGCGTCGGCGCGGCGGATAACCGCGGTGATTCCCTATTTCGGCTACGCCCGCCAGGATCGCAAACAGGGTCCGCGCACGCCCATTTCGGCCAAGCTCGTCGCCAATCTGATCACCCGGGCCGGAGCGGACAGGGTGCTGACCGTCGATCTGCACGCCGGCCAGCTGCAGGGCTTCTTCGACATTCCGACCGACAATCTGTTCGCCGCCCCGGTGATCGTGGCCGACATCAAATCGCACGCCAAGCTCAAAAATGTCACGGTGATCTCCCCGGACACCGGCGGCGTGGTGCGCGCGCGGGCGCTGGCGAAGCGCATCGACGCGCCGCTGGCCATCGTGGACAAGCGCCGCGAACGCGCCGGCGAATCGGAGGTCATGAACATTATCGGCGACGTGAGGGATCACAATTGCATCCTGATCGACGACATCGTCGATTCCGGCGGAACGCTGTGCAACGCCGCCGAGGCGCTGCTGGCGGCGGGGGCGCTGTCCGCCTCCGCCTATATCACCCACGGCGTGCTCTCGGGCGCGGCGACGCAGCGCATAGCGAAATCCAAATTGCAGGAGCTGGTTGTCACGGACACGATCCAGGCGACCCCGGAGGTCGCCGCCGTGCACAATATCAGGGTCATTCCGATCGGCCCGCTGATCGGCGAGGCGATCGCCCGCACCGCCAAGGAAGAGAGCGTGTCCAGCCTGTTCAATTGAGGCGGGAGGGCGTCGGGCCGGGCAGGGCGAAGCCGCCGACTTCGCGGCGTCGTTCGTTTTCTAGGCGGAGGATCGTTCTCTCATATGTGGCGGAGAAGACGCATCCTCCGCGGCGCCAGCGGAAGATTTCATCGGCGCGCGGGTTCCTCTGGATCGGTTGTCGCCGGACTCTCCGCGCGTTTTTCCGGCAATGCCGTTTCGATGATGAACCGGGGGCGACGCTTTGTCTCAAGATATATCTTGCCGATATACTCTCCCATGACCCCAAGGCAGATCATCTGCACGCCGCAGAGCAAGTAAATCGGGATGACGGTCGAGGCCCAGCCGGGAACGACGTTTTTGAAAAAAACGGCGCCGACGAACGCCCATAGACCAAGCAGGAAGGAAAAAAACGAGACCAGAAAGCCCAGGAGCGTGATGTAACGCAGCGGCATTGTCGAAAACGCGGTGACGCCTTCGAGCGCCAGCGCGATCATCTTTCGGAGAGGATATTTGGACTCTCCGGCGACCCGGGCCGCGCGGGTGTAAGTCACGATCGCCGTTTTAAATCCCAAATGCATCACCAGGCCACGAAGAAACAGGTTCGTCTCCTGATAGCCTCTCAACGCTTCGATCGCGCGCCGGCTGAGCAGCCGATAATCCGCGTGGTTGTAAACGACATTCACATTCATCCATCGCAAAAACCGGTAATAGGCTTGCGCCGTGATTCGCTTGAACGGCGTGTCGATCGAGCGGCTTTCGCGAACGCCCAGCACGATGTCCGCGCCCGCGGCGTGCGCCAAAACCATTTCCTTCATCACATCGAGATCGTCCTGAAGGTCGGCGTCGACCGACACGACGATGTCGCCGACCACGGTAAGGATGCCCGCGAGCAGCGCGTGCTGGTGCCCTCTGTTGCGCGACAGCTTGACGCCTCGAATTCGCGGCGAGCGCTGGTGCAAATCCTGGATGATCGCCCAGGTTCCATCGCTCGAACCGTCGTCCACGAAAGTGACGTGGCTGTCCGGCCCGACAGTCCTTGTTTCGATCATTTCCCGCAGCAGCGCATCGAGCCGCCGCGCGGCCTCGGGAAGGACCTCCTCTTCGTTATAGCAGGGGACGACGATGCTCAGCGTTGGCGCGGGGCGGGGAGGCGCATGCATTTATTCGGACTCTCGTAGGATAGGACGAGGATTACAAAATACGTAATACCGGCTCCCGAGGAACATGATCGCGGTGTAGGCGCCGATCCCGAGCGGCTGGGCGAGATAGGGATCGACACCGCCAAGCCGGTGCGCCGCGAGCACAATAGCGAGATTGACGAGGTATGCGAGCACGGCCATGGCCAGCCACCTGGGCAGGCTGCGCGCGATGGCTTCGTTGCTGGAGAATGTCCATGATCGATTCAAAGCGAAGCTAACGGCGAGCCCGCAGCCATAGCCGGTGAAATTCGCGGCGGCCACACTCAGTTCCAGGAAACGCATCGCGCTCCAAATGCACAGGAGCCCGACCCCGGTGTTAGCAAGCCCTACCAATAAAAAGCGGAATAATTGAGCCATGTCGCGTTACGGTTTCCAGACCGTCGCCGAATACTGGGCGCCGAGCGGAACCCAGCTCAAATGTTTCTCGAGCGGGCGAAGCCCCGCCAGCGCGCGCGGAAAGAAAATGTGATAACGAAGCGCCGCTCGCGCCCATCCCGCATTCTTGAGCGAGCGAAGAAGGGTCTTCGCTCGAATCAGGACGGCGTTCTCGTCGAACGGGCAGGTGTTCACCGCTTGAACCGTCAGCGGGTTAAGCGGGTTGTGTTCGAAGATCGTCAGCAATCCGCCTGGCCGCGTGACTCGAAACAATTCCGCTAGCCAGTGAGCATGCTCCTCTTGGGGGATGTGGTGGAAGACGCAAGCCGAGAATGTCATGTCGAAACAGCCGGCGTCATGCGGGATCTCTCGTCCCTCCAACACGCTGTATTGTTCTGGGCCCGGAAAACGCTCGCGGCTCAATGCGATGCTGCGTGAGGAGGGATCCGCGCAGGTCAGCCGCGAGCCCGGAAAATACTGTCGGAAAAATGGAATCGAGTTGCCGATGCCCGCTCCGAAGTCCAGAATCCGCGCGCCGTCCGCCTTCAAGGCTCCCGCGCGGTCGGCGAATTCGGCGATCTTATAGGCGGCGAAAAAGCTCGGGCTCTCGCCCGTGATCGCGATATTGGCGCTATGCTGAACATTATACTCTTCGGCGAAGCGGTCAAATTCAGCGCTATCCATTATTTCACTCGCTCTCGTCTCTCATTGAGCCGACAGGCTCTGAATATCGCGGAATGAACTTGGCTCATCTAAACCGGCCTAACGCGGGGGCGGGAGTCAGAGACCTCAATGGGCCGCGTGTCCTATAGCCTTGATTCCGCCCATTGACTAGCTGGCGGCCGCGACCTGGTCGGGCCGGCGAAAACGCATTCGAGCCAGGCGTGACGACGGGCGGATGGTTGACTAGGCTACACTCCGCAAGTACTTAACGCTGCCGAATCGGCTGCGATATCCGTAGGCTATAAGCTGTTCAGTAGGGGACGGCCATCGCTAACGCCAATGCCGCGCATATTTAGGTTTGGACCGACATGATTGATTTCGTTCGAATGGGATACGAATTACGGGCGCCTGTGCTGATCGGATACATATGCGCCACAATCATGTTGGTTTTCCTGCGGTTTGACCGTCCAGAGCATCACCCGCGGCTTGTCCTGCGCGGGTTCATCCTTCTGTCCTTGGCGGTCTTGGTCGCGCTCCGCGCTCCCACTTTCTTCCTTAATGCTCCGCTGAACCCCGACGAAGCGGAGTTCGTGGCTAACGCGATTAAGTTCCGCGGCGACATGAATACATGGCTCTCGGTGGATACGGGATCCGCTGGCCCGGTGGACTCTTTTCCGCTGATGTGGCCATTCCTGTTTGGCGCGGATACCGGCTTCGCGGTGGCGCGGATCACCGCCACCTTTCTAATCGGCGCCACTTGGCTGCTTTTTTGGGCCGCGCTGGCTTCGGCGCCGTGTTTCGTACGCATCTGCGCGGGCGCGGGACTGATCTTGTTCCTGGGAGGGGTGCAAAACCCCAACTATACTCACTACTCCAGCGAGCTCGTTCCATTATTCCTCCTGATGGGCGCGACGGTCGTCGTGCTCATGGCCGTTGAACGACGGCCGAGCATCGCGCAAATCGGCATCGCGGGCTTATGTCTGGGGCTCGTGCCATTCGCGAAGCTTCAAGCGTCGATCGTCGCGGTCGCCTTGGGGGCGATCCTCCTCTGGCAAGTCGTGCGTCACGCGCGCCATCCTTATCGTTCGGGCCTCCGGCTGGTGTCGTGCGCGTGTTCGCCGACTGTCGCCATTTTGCTGCCGCTTGCGCTGGCCGGCGGGTTAAATGAATTCTGGATGAGATACATTTCCTGGGCAAGGAATTATGTCGGCGGGGGCTGGGGAGAATGGCCAAGTTTTGGTATTTTGCCTCCGCAACTCAGCGCGCTAACGATAATTCTGCGTGAACGAATGATCGGCGGCTATGTAGCGGCCATCGCCATCAGCACGACAGTGGCCGTTCGAGAGCTGGCGCGCGACTCCGAGGCGCGACGAATGCTCCTGAAAAATCCGGAGGCGGCGCGGGTTGTCATCGTCGGCGTCATCCTTGGCCTAAGCGTCGCGGCGGCGATGGCGCCAGGCCGGCCATTTTACCATTATGCATTCCTATTTCTTTGGCCTCTGGCGTTGCTGGCGGGCTTGGCGTGGTCGCTCGAGAGTTCACGATCAGAGCGGGCCAGGCCGGGCCGTTGGCGTCGCCAAAACGTCTTCGGCGTGTTGTCCGTTTTGTGCATCGGAGTGGTTGCTCTTTCGGCGCGTAGAACGACGTATGATCCCGAGGTGACCGGAGTTGAGAGCGTATTCAGCGCCGGCCAACTCCTTGCGGCCCCAGACTCGCGCCCCGGGCGCATGCTGGTGTGGGGCTGGATGCCCGAATTCTATGTTTGGTCCGGATGGACTCCCGCGACGCGAGACATCCTCACCTACAACGAGATCTGGCCCACGCCGAACCGGGACTATTTCCGGCGCGCCTTGATGGCGGATCTGCGGAACAACCCTCCCGAATATGTTGTCGACGCCGTGGCTCCCGGCAGTTTCGGTTTCACCGAACCAGAAAAAGACGGCATCCAGACTTTTCCCGAATTGGCCGCCTTCGTGTCGGCGGATTACATATTATTGTCGCCGGCGTCTTCGGCGGGGTCGTGCCCGAGAGTGTTTGCTCGGAAAGACGCGGCGGCCGCCATTGAGAAACGCTACGCCAAACCATCGCGCGTTTACGACTCCTCGCCGCGGGGAGTCGGCCCGGAGCTTGCCTCCACGAGCAGCGTCGTGGACAATCTAACGTTCGAGTCCTGCTCCGACGCATGGTCGCCGCCCGATGGCGAGATCGGGGAGATCACGCTGGAATTGGCGAGCGCGCAGGCGATCGCCACGATCGAGATGCTCAACACCAGAGGCGGCGCGGCGGGAAACCGCGCGTCCAAGACCATTCGCGTGATGGCCTATCAAGGCGACGATATGGTCATGGACAAGGAGGCGCGGATGCTCCGATTCCCCTACTCGACCGATGTCGCGGTTCCCGAGACCGTAGGTCCAATCGATAGGCTTGTCCTGCGCGTGGAGAGCTACGCTGGCGTTGGCGGCGGCCTCAATGAGATCCGCTTGAGAAAGCGCTGATATCCTCGCCAGACTGTGCGAGGATGGGCTTTTTCCCGGAGGCGATCTCTTCGCCCGCCGGGCGATCGCCAAAATGATCGAGGACGACCCCGACGATTTTATCGCCGCCCGCGAAGAAACCTCGCGCAAGGCGCTTTATGAGTTCATCGAGGACGCCGGGCGCCGTGAAAAGCGGCTAACTCTGTTTCCAGGGCTTCACTTCCAGCAGCGTCCATTCGATCGACTTTTCGCGGCAGGCCGTGCCTTGCAGGCGCTCCTCCGTTTCCTTCGTCGCGACCTCGGCGAGAAAGGCCCGGCAAATCTTGCCGTCCGTCGGATAGGCGGCGCCGACCGGCGTGAAGCTGCCCTTGGTTCCCGTCTGCGGATTGTCCCAATTGACGCCGGCGCCCTCGCTCTGGGGATCGAGCGCGGTCGCCAGCGCGGCGACGGCGCGGCGTTTGTCCTCGGCGTCGAGACCGCGCGCCAGCTCCGGCGAGGGCCGGCGGATCGAGCCGGTCACGTCGGAGGCGTCGGCCACGAAGCTTTCGCCACGCGGACCAGACGGCATGGCGACCGAACAGGCGCCCTGCGCGGCCGCCGCGAGCAACGCCGCCAGCAACCTCACGGCGCGCGAAGTCGTTTGAGGAAACGCGCTAGGGGCGCTATGTCTCGATCGGGATCGACGCAAATTTCACCTTCAACCAACCCAACGCCCCGTCGACGCGGGCGCCCTGAAGAGGATTTTCGCTTGAACGCGTTAACGCCGGGTGACTTTATCGAGGCCGCCGAGCCGTTTAATCTGTTTGGCGACTGGTTCGAGGACGCGAAAGCCAGGGAACTCAACGATCCAGAGGCGATGGTTCTCGCCACCGCCGACGCGAGCGGCCTGCCGGACGCCCGGATGGTGCTGCTCAAGGGGTGGAGCGAATCGGGCTTCGCCTTCTATACCAACTCGGAAAGCGCGAAGGGAATGCAACTCGGCGCGAACATGCAAGCGGCGGCATTGTTCCATTGGAAATCGCTGCGCCGGCAGGTCCGCCTGCGCGGCCCGGTGACGCCGACGCCGGACGCCGAGGCCGACGCTTATTTCGCCTCGCGCGCGCGCGATAGCCGCATCGGCGCCTGGGCCAGCCAACAGTCTCGGCCGCTCGAAAGCCGCTTCGCGCTGGAGAAAGCCGTCGCCCATTACGCCTTGAAGTTCGGGATCGGCGAAATTCCCCGCCCGCCCTATTGGCGCGGCTACACGATCGTTCCGCTCTCGATCGAATTTTGGGCCGACAAGCCGTTTCGCCTGCACGACCGGGTGCGCTTCACCCGCGAGGCGCCCGGGCTCGCCTGGGCCAAACAGCGGCTGTTCCCGTGAAGCGGGCCGTCGCCTCCTCGCCTCGCCGCCGGCCGATTATCGGCGCCGCCGCGCTCATCGCGGCGCTGACCTGTTCCCCCCCGGCGCCGGCCGCGAACTTCCTCGAAGGTCTCTTTGGCGGTGATGAAAGCTCCGCCCAAACAGCCCGACCTCGGCTGCGGGGCGTCGAGCCGCGTCCTTCTCGGGAGCCGCCCGCGATACGTCCGCCGGCGCAATCACACGGCGAGACCCAAGCGCCAAAGCGCGCCGGCAAGGCCGCGAACAAGTACGCCGCCAAGTCGCCCGCCAAGTCCGCCGCCAAGCCGCCGGCGGAGCCCTCCGAGCCGCCGCCGCCGCCGTACGAGGCTCAAATTCAAAGGCTGGCCGAAGTGCTGGGCGGACTGTCGTTCCTGCGCGATTTGTGCGGCGAGGGGGACGGGGACGAGTGGCGCGGCAAAATGGCGCAGCTACGCGACGCCGACGCGGCCGCCGGACCGCGGCGGCAAAGACTGGCGGCCGCCTTCAACCGCGGATTTCGCGCCTATGAACTCACCTATCGCGTCTGCACGCCCAACGCGCGGCTGGTGGTCGCGCGTTATCTCGAGGAGGCCAAAATCCTCTCGCATGAAGTGGCGTCGCGTTACGGCAATCCTTGAGCAAGTTGGACGGTCTCGGTTAACCCTTTGGCAAGAGCCGCCTCGCGCCGGCCGGCGCGTTTGACTAACGTGCGGGGCATGACGCCATTTCATCCCTCCACCCTCGACGAAGCAGGCGCGGAACAGCACCGCGCGGCCCTGGCCTATGTCACCGAGGCCTTCGCGGAAGCTATTCTGGCGGGGATAGAAAGCGATAGCTTCGCGCACGCCGCCTTGGCCGCCGCGCTGCGCGAACTGGTCGCCGCCCATGGCGAAGAGAGCGTGGCCGATTTCGCCGAGCGCTTGCCGGCCCGGCTGCGCTCCGGCGAGTTCTCGACCAAGGCGCGGCATTAGAGCGCGAAGGACGCGCCCCCGTCTCATAAATTTTCGGCTTGCCGGGCGCGCGAAATCGGTCGATAGCCAGCCGCGAACCGGGAACATTCCCCCGGCGCCGCCTCGGACGAACACATGACCCGCACGCTTATCTGTCTCGCCCGGCACGGCGAGACGAACTGGAATCTCGAACGGCGCTTTCAGGGACAGCTCGATATCGCCCTCAATTACAAGGGCCGCTTACAGGCGCTTGCGCTGGCCCGTGAACTCGGGGGCGTCCATTTCGATCACGTCTATAGCAGCGATCTGCGGCGCGCGATGGCGACCGCCGCGCCCCACGCCGAGGCGCGCGGCCTTAAGATCCAGGAACGGCCCGATCTGCGCGAAAAGCACGACGGCCTGTGGCACGGCCTCACCCCTGCGGACGTCGAGGCGCGCTATCCGGAAGAATACCAGCATTATCTCGCCCGCCGGGCCGATTACGCCGCGCCCGGCGGCGAAAGCCTGATGCGCTTCGCCGCCAGGGTGCGCGCCGCGCTGACGAGAATCGCCCAGGCGCATCCCGGCGAGACGCTGCTCATCGTCGCCCATGCCGGGGTGCTGGACATCGCCTGGCGCATGGCGACCGGCAAGCGTCTCGACGAAACGCGCGAACTTCCAGCGCTCAACGCCGCGCCGAACTGGATCGCCTATGAAGACGGCGCGTGGTCGCTGGTCGATTGGGCGCGCGAGGAGGGCCGCGAAAGGGTCGCGGCGCCCTATGAAGGGCGGGACTTGCCGCGCCGCGAGGCCGCGCGCGTGCTGTTGATCAACCCGCGCGGCGAAACCCTGCTGCTGCGCTTCGCGAGCCGCATTCTGCCCAATGTCGCGGAACAGGGTTTTACCCATTTCTGGGGCCAGCCGGGCGGCGCGCTGGAGCCCGGCGAGAGTTTTGAAGCCTGCGCCCGCCGCGAGACTTTCGAGGAGACCGGCCTGAAGGATCTCAACCTCGGCGAGCCCATCGCCACGCGCGAATTTCCGCTGCTGCTGGGCGCCGGGTGGGTCCAGGCGGTCGAGCGGTACTATCTCGTCCGCTGCGAGAATTTCGAGCCAAAACTCGGCGCGCTCACGGCGGAGGAGAAAACCTATGTCGAGGGCTGGAAATGGTGGAGCCCGGCCGAAATCGCGGCGTCAAAGGAGCTGATCTACCCCGAGGCGCTGGCGCATATGCTGGCGGGGGTAGGGGCGGGGTAGGCGCGAAATGAGTAATCCGCGCGCCGCGAAGCATGGCAAGGACGCTTAAGGTCCGCGCCGCGGCTCGTCGTTGACGGGCGACCTTGGGGACGCACTTTTCGTGCAGCACACCACCCGCGCCGATTACGAAAATCGCCTCGCCCGCGCCTCCGCGCCGCATTGCTTGGCGCTCGCGCTAAGTGCTACAAGCCGGGCGTTTCCCTTTCCCGGAGCCGCCCGTTTGACCCCCGCCTCGCCGCCGTCCGCCTCGACGCCCGCGCGCGGGACGGGAGAGTTGCGTGGGTCTGTTCCAACGCGCAAGGGCGCCTCTCTCGCGCGGCGGTTCTTCGTTTTTCTTGGGCCCGGCTATCTCGTCGCGACCGGCTATATGGACCCCGGCAATTGGGCGACCGCGCTTGCCGCCGGCTCGCGCTACGGCTGCGCGCTGCTGTTCGCGGCCGTGCTCTCCAGTCTGATGGCCATCGTGTTGCAGGCGCTCAGCGCGCGGCTGGGGCTCGCCTCCGGCCTCGACCTCGCGCAGGCCT